>DPAW01000134.1 GCA_003517285.1 Verrucomicrobiales bacterium | reverse complement strand
ACCAGCAGCTGACCTTTGTGCGCAATGATATCTACGGGCGTTTGTCGCACACAGACTTCACCAAAGGAACGGCCTTGACCGAGCTAGCCCAGCAATTGGATATTCCGCGCGAAGGCATTTTTGTAGCTGGCGATCACTTTAATGACCTCTCCATGTTGCAGCCTGAGCGCGCCGAATGGCTCGTGTCTCCGGCCAATTCCATCAGCGAAGTCATCGCCCACATGGAACGCATCGACGGCTTTATCGCATCCAGCGAATGCGGCGAAGGCGTCCTCGAAGGCCTCGAATGGGCCCTCCAACAGACCTGATTACGACCCCTTATAAATTAGTAAAATTAATGATCGTCAGGGGTGCGTAAAACACTTCTGATGAATTGATTTGGTTCCATTTTTTCAGAGTCATACTGGCTTTCCAAAAAACTCATTTCTTTTGTGAATATCGTTTGACAGGTCGACTTTTGGTGTTAGTTTCGCTCATCTTCTCTTTGAGAGAAGAAGCCGGGGTGCAGGACGTGATAGCTGCCGGCAATTTTGTTGATCCAACAATCGATGAGCGATAGTTCCACGGCCGATGAGGTCGTAAGCGAAAAACCGAAGGTCTCTAAAATTCATGAGGCCGTTATTCGCATTGCAGGCAATTCACAGGATGGTATCCAGTCCATCGGCGGATTTCTGGCTCGCTTGGCGGGCCGCAGCGAGCAGGAAGTCATGACTTTCATGACCATCCCTTCCACCATTTCTGGTGGTCCTTCCATCTTTCAGGTTCGCCTTAGCTCGGGCGAGGTTCTTTCCTCGGGCGACGAAGCAGATGTGCTAATGGCTTTTTACCAGCACAGCTACGACAACCATGTTGATTTTGTTAAGGAAGGTGGCGTAATCCTTTACGATAGTTCACACGTCGAGCCCCGCGAAGATCTCCAAGAAAAATTTCGCCACATCGGTTGCCCAATTACTTCTTTAACTGTAGAAGCCATAGGAGGCACGGCCAAAGACAAAGGCAAAAACATATTCGCACTTGGGTTGGTAGCACGGATGTTTGATCTGGATTCCACCCGTATCGAAGGTTTAATTACCGAGCGTTTTAAGGGGAAACCGGAAAGCGTTACCGAAACCGCGCTTTCAGCTTTCCATGCCGGTCACGGCTATCCGCTCACCACACTGGCAGAAATTTACGAATTCGAGGACCCTAAAGCCCGCGACACTGAACAAGTCGTTTGTACCGGCAACGAAGCCCTAGCCTACGGTATTTTAGCAGCTGGCGTTCGTTACGGAGCAGCTTATCCGATCACACCCTGGTCAGATATCATGGAGCTTTTACGGCGAGAGTTACCCAAATATAATGGTATTTTTGTTCAGGCTGAGGATGAAATTGCCGCCGTTTCAATTGCCATAGGTGCCAGTTGGGGGGGGAGGTGTGCTGTTACTGGATCTTCTGGCCCTGGTATCGCACTAAAATCAGAGGCAATAGGTTGGGCTGTTATGGCCGAAATTCCACTTCTAGTAATTGACGTACAGCGGGGCGGACCCTCTACAGGCATGCCAACTAACGTGGAACAAAGCGACTTAAACATTGCTTGTTTTGGTGGGCACGGAGACTCACCGAGAGTAGTCATTGCCCCCTCAAGTGTAGAAGACTGTTTCTACACTGCCATTGAAGCAGTCAATATTGCCCGCAAATATAGCACCCCCGTAATCATTCTAACCGATCAGGCTATTGCGACCCGAATTGAGGCGTTTGGCATGCCTAATTTGAAAGAAGTATGCCAGGATATTTCGCCTGACCTTTCCCCCAGAGACGACCATAAACCTTATGACTTATCCAGTGCTGATGGTATTACGCAACACGTCGCACCAGGCACCTTCATCAAGAGCGGAAAGTATCCAGTAGTTACAGGTCTAGAGCATAACGAGATGGGGCACCCCAGTGGCTCACCTAAAATGCATACAGACATGACCGCAAAACGTAGGAGTAAATTGCAAGCTTTGGGCCGTGAACTGCCTAAACCAGAGGTCTTCGGACCTGAAGAAGGCAACGTGCTGATGGTCGGCTGGGGGAGTACTCAAGGCAGTCTTAGGGAAGCTACCGAGCGAGCACGCAAGACGGGCGATAGTATTTCCTCTTTAACTATCCGTCATATCAACCCTCTCCCTGAAGGCCTAGAGGATATATTTTCCGGTTTCAACCATGTGTTTGTTGTCGAAAATAACGATGAAAACTTATATGGGTATGGGCAATTGTGCGCATTACTAAGAGCAAGATACTGTGACAAAAAAATCCAAGGAATCAACAAAGCTGATGCTATGACTTGGCGAGTTAAAGATGTTTTGGATCGAGTAAAATCAAAACTAGAGGAAAATAAATGAATGCAACCGCTGAAGTTGAAAGAAAACCGCTCACTAAAAAGGAATTAGCTGCCGACAAGCCGACTTGGTGTCCGGGTTGTGGTGATTTCTCGGTGCTCGCACTATATTTTAAATTGCTTCAAAACCGTGGTTTACATCATGAAAAATTTGCTACCGTTGCGGGAATTGGCTGCAGCAGCCGATTTCCCTATTTTGTCCAAGCCCACGGAGCACATTATATTCATGGCAGAGCGTTACCTTTTGCAACTGGCATTGCCATAAGCCGGCAAGATTTAGATGTTTTTGTTTTTGGTGGTGACGGAGACGCTTTCTCTATTGGAGGTAATCATTTCAATCATTGCGCAAGGAAGAATGTTAATCTCACTTACTGCGTAATGGACAATAATGTATATGGTCTCACTAAGAAGCAAACTTCACCCACAAGCCCAATTGGCTTCAAAAGTAAAACAGATATGTGGGGAGCAATTGATAAGCCGATTAACCCAATGCAACAGGCCATCTCGGCGGGAGCGACTTTTGTAGCCCGAACCACTCACACCAACCCCAAGCATCTGCTATCCATGATGGAGGCGGCAATGGATCACAAGGGCTTTGCCTTTATTGAATGTTTGAGTGAATGCACCGAATTTTATGATGGTGCCTTTGATTCCAGCAACCCTCGTAAAGGAGGCGAGTTTAAGGAGATTCCCGAGGATCATGATCCTACAGATGAGAATGCTGCCTACGCTCTAGCTGAGGAACTAGTACCTGGCTATTTTGGTGTCTACTACCAAATTAGTCGACCAACCAAACAAGATAAGGAAGCCGAAGTAAATTCGAAGTTCCTTGAGAAAACCAAGGGCATGGAAGACTGGGAAATCCTCCAGCAAAACTTCGACAAGATGAAGTAGCCATCCACCACCAATCAAAAGAGAGGGACAAGTTCGCCTTGGCCCTTTTTTTATTGGAGACCGAAATACACGCCGCCAAGGATGACGCCGGTAAGGAGGCCGGCAAGAATGTCATCCATCGTAACGCCCCAACCTTTTCGAAAAGACTGGGCGTGATCAATGGGCCCCGGTTTCCATATATCGAATAGGCGAAATAATCCAAATCCCGCCAATGCCCAGACCCACGTCCATGGCATCGCCAGCACACTCTGCACGGAGGGCATTCCCTCGCCTTGAAAGGTCATGAGTGCGAACACGCCAAGAAAACACATGGGCACGGCAATGATTTCATCGAACACCACTTCGCCCGGATCTTCGCAATCGAGGATACGTTCGGCTTCGCCGCAGATCCACGCCGAGAGCGGCACCAAGGCCGCGCAGCCTGCCAGATAGATCCAGAAATTTCCCGGTACCAGTAACAACGCCGTGAGGGGAAAACCGCCCAAGGTGCCCACCGTGCCCGGTGCCTTGGGCGCGAGGCCCAGACCGCCACCGCGGGCGAGCAGGAGAATCAGACGGTCCATGCGTTACATGTCCTTCAGATACAGGTCGCGGTTTTGCCAGAGATAATGCGCGCCGGACACCAGCGTGAGCCCCACCGCACCCCAAGTGGCAATGAGCGTAAACCAAATGCTCCACGGCCAGCCGGCAATTTCAGCTCCGAAAAACTTCTCCCACCCCACGCCCCATTCGGGGTAACTCACGATCACCAGCATGGAGATCACCGCCACAAACTGAAAATTGGTTTTTCGTTTGCCGATATTTTCCGCCGGCAACACCACCTGTTTGTTGGCCGCCAACAACCGCAAGCCGGTTATCGCCAACTCGCGCGCCACAATCACAATCACCATCCACGCCGGCATTAGCAATTCCGGCCCCGGCGCAGCCAGTGCCTCGGGCAGATGATAAGAACCCAGTTGGGTTTCCGGATTCACTTTCATCCCCACCAACAAGATGAACCCCGCACACACCAGCACCTTGTCGGCCAGCGGATCCATCAGCGCACCGAAATCCGTTTGCAGGCCGTGCCTGCGCGCCAAGTAGCCGTCCAGAATATCCGTCATGCCGCCAATGAAAAAGAGAAGCGCCGCCCACGAGGTGTGGTAAGGCAGCGTGTCCCACAACATCACCACCACGAACACGATAGTGATCGTAAAGCGGGAGGTCGTGAGTTTGTTCGGCAGATTCATCAGGGTTTAAACCGTCTCGGCAATTAAATCATAATCGGTGTGCCCAATCACGCGCACCCAGGAAAAATCGCCCACAGGCAATTCGCCCTGCACATACACGCGGCCATCAATATCCGGTGCATCCGCCTCGCCGCGGGCAATGGTATATTGGCCATCGACCAGCTTGGCACTCCGGCGGTTGGTATCGCGAATCAACCCGTGTTCCCAGGAACGCACATCAGCGCCCTGCAAATCCTTATCCGTTGCCAGCTTCTCCGCGAGCACGTTCAGCTTTTTCCCAATCAACGCCTTGCCTTTCGCGCGTGCGATTTTGCGCTGAGCCGCCATTGCCTCCGCAAAGCGGGCATCCTTGGTCTCCACCGGGATTTGCCCACGCATGCCGCCGGCGCGAGTGCCGTCCTCCTTCGAATAGGCGAACACACCCAACCGCTCGAATTTTGTGTCGCGGATAAAATCGAGCAACGTCTCAAACCGCTTCTCTGTCTCGCCCGGGAATCCAATGATAAACGTCGTGCGAATCGCGATACCGGGAATGCCTTCACGAATGCGCGCGATCAAATCGCGGATATATTGACCATCAGTTTCACGTCGCATCCGCTCGAGCATCGTGTCATGAATATGCTGCAACGGCATGTCCACATAACGGGCCACCTTTGGGCATTCGGCAATCGTCTTGATCAGTTCATCCGTCCAGTGCGCCGGGTGGGTGTACAAAAGGCGAATCCAAAAATCGCCGGGGATGGCGTTCAATTCCCGCAACAGCGAACACAACGTCGCCGCGTCCTCCGATAATTCCGCATTGGCGCGCGCAAATTTTTCCGGCGATGAAATGGTGCGCCGATGACCGGGCCGAAGGTCCATGCCGTAGTAAGTGGAGTCCTGGGAAATCAGATTCAACTCCTTAACGCCTTGAGCAATCAGCTCCTTGGACTCCGCCACGATATCCGCCTGTTGTCGGCTGCGATGGCTGCCGCGCATGCGCGGGATAATGCAAAAACTGCACGGATGATTACAGCCCTCGGCGATCTTCACGTAGGCAAAATGCTGCGGGGTCAGGCGAAACCGCGGTGTCTCCACATCCGGTACGTACTGCGGTCGCATATTGATCTCGCTCTTAGGCGCCGCGGGCTTCTTCTTGCGCGCCGGCCGCGCGCCCTCAACCGGTTGCGTGGACCGATGCGCCATCGCCTCGCGCACAATGCGCGACACCTCGGCGATTTGATCCACACCCATAAAGGCATCCACCTCTGGCATTAGTTTGGGTAGTTCCTTGCGAAACCGCTGCGGTAGGCAGCCGGAGACAATCAAAGCCTGTCCGGGCTGCTGCACCGACCGCAGCTCGGACGATTCCAAAATGGTATCCACACTTTCCTCCTGCGCGGAGTCGATAAAGGAACAGGTGTTGACGATCAACGCATCCGCGTCCGCCGGCTCATTGGTGATCTCCATCCCATCGGCCATCAACGAACCGAGCATGACTTCGGCATCCACCAGATTTTTGGCGCACCCCAGCGAAATCATACCCACACGCGTGGGAGCAGCATCAGGATTGGGCGCGGTGTTGGGCACAGCCGCGGAAGCATAGGGAGCAGCCCACGAAAATCAAGAACCCTTGGCCGCTGGGGGCGGCGCGTTGGTGATGACGGGGAGTTGATCCTCATCCCCCGGGACAGGCGCATCGTTCAGGCCGGAGCCCAAGCCTTCGAGATGATCGCGGGATTGATAGTCGCGCCAATAATCGGCGGCGAAAAACCCGCCCACCGCCATGGTCACAATCAAAAAAATAGGAATAACCGCGCGCCATTTCACGCCGGAAAAATGAAGCATCAGCCCATCGATCACGCCGGCGCGTAACGGGGAATCGCCATCGGCCTTGGCGGCCGACGGCTGGGCTTGCCCCAGCTCCACATCGAGATCGTTGAGCAAAGCCTCCGGATCCAGCTTGAGCAGCGTGGCGTAGTTGCGCACAAACCCACGTGTGTAAACCGGCGCGGCAAAGATCGACCAGTCGCCGCTTTCCAGCGCCTGAACCTGATCGGTCTTCATTTTCGTCTGGTCCACGACCTCAGGAATGGTGAGTTCCTGTGATTCGCGAGCCTGACGCAATTGATCGCCAACGGATGCCACAGCCCGAAAGTAGAATTCCGGGCGGTTGATCCGATCAAAAGTTATCCCAACTGTCCTGTGAACAGCCCCAGATGCAGCGTTTACAAAAGCGGCCTCTGTTCGTTAGGGTGCGGCCTGCGCCATGAGCAAGGCTACCTTTCAGGCACTCGGCACGGGCGACGGCTGGGCCAGCGATCGCCGGGGGCATTCGGCGTTTCTCTTTAAGCTAGAGGACAGCACGCTGCTTCTGGACTGCGGTGAGCCGGTAAGCCGTCGGCTGCGCGCGGCCGGAGTGCAGCCCGATGACCTCGATGGCATTGTTCTGAGCCATTTGCACTGCGATCATGTGGGCGGTTTTTTCATGCTCATGCAGGGATTTTGGCTGGATCAACGCACGCGTGATCTCGCGGTGCATTTGCCGACCGAAGGTGTGGAGCCAGTGCGCCGCATGCTGGATGCGGCTTATATCTTTGAGGAGCTCATGGCGTGCGCGCTGAATTTTGAGCCGTTGCAAAGTAGCACTTCCTTCCAGGTGGGCGGCATCACGGTGACACCCCATCTCACGACGCATTTGGATCAGCTCAAGACCACCTTTGACGAGAAATATCCGGCCGGCTTTGAAGCGTTCAGTTTTGTGCTAGAAAATGCGGACACGCGCATTGCTCACTCAGCGGATATTGGCGGGCTGGAGGATCTGAAACCGTTGCTGACTCAACCGGTGGATTTATTGGTCTGCGAACTGGCGCATGTGGAGCCGGATGAATTGTTCGCGTACCTGAAGGATCAACCGGAGAGCCACATTGGGCAGGTAGCATTCACGCACTTGTCGCGGCCCTATCGAGCGGATCTAAAGGGCATGCAGGCGCAAGCCGCCGCGGCTCTGGGCGATCTGCAGCATACATTCCTGAATGACGGCGACGTGATCACGTTGTAACGCCGGTTATCGGCGGGACTGCATCAGGATCGTGTCCTTCTTGTGCCGCTCGTTGTCGGCCCGGATGCGTTCGGCCATTTTCTTGGCCACCTCCACGAGGAATGGCACGACGACTTCCGGCTGTTTATCCACCATGCGCTGCATCACATCGAGGCTGAGCCGCAACAACACGCCATCGCTATTGGCCACAATATCTGCCGAGCGTTTGGAATCATCGAACAGGGACATCTCGCCAAACATCTCGCCGGCGCCAAGTGTGGCCAGCACATCTTCGCGGCCGCTGATCATCTTGCGCACACGCACCATGCCTTCCAGCACGATGTACAACGCTCCACCGGGATCCCCTTCCTTCACTAAGGGTTCAAACTTGGTGAACTTTTGCACCTCCATGCATTGGGCAAACCGGCCGCGTTGGCAGTCGGTCATGTTCTTAAAAATATCCACCTGCTGCAAGGTACCCACGGGCACGCCGGGGATGAGCGGATCAATAGGGCCGTCGATGGTGCCGGGCTTAAGGAGTCCGCCTGCCTCTTCAAAGTGCAGGCCGAGCTCCGGCAAATCAGCTGCGCGGGCCCAGCTCTCAGTCTGCTCGGTGAACACCCAGTTATCGCGGGCCACCCGGGCCTCACGCACCCATTGGGAGAGGAGCGGAAAATCGATCGGCCCATAGACCACATCATCAGCCGCCCACACCTTGTAGGTTCGCTGCATGTTGGGCAATTCTGCCATGAAGGTAATCTACGCCCACTATGCGCGTGGGCAAAGCAAATTACACCATCGTATGCATCGTCTGGCCGCGGCCATCGGCGCCGGTGCCATCAAGGTCGATGAGAATTTCTCGGGGTTCATTGCCTTGTGCGGGCCCCACAATGCCACGATCTTCAAGTTCATCCATCAGACGCGCGGCGCGATTGTATCCCAAACGCAGTCGGCGTTGGAGCTTGGAAACACTGGCTTTTTGCTCACTGCGGATGACCTCGATGCATTGCTGGATGAGTTCTTCCTCCTCATCGCTAGGCGCGGCATCCAGCACGGCGGTGGGTTTGGAAAGTTGTTGATGGATTTCCATCTCATAACTCGGTTTGCCTTGTTCGGCAATGAAGTCGACGATCTGCTCGATCTCATGATCCTCCACCAACGGGCCCTGCGCGCGGATGGGTTTGGGCGCGCCGGGGGGTTGATAGAGCATGTCGCCTTTGCCGAGCAGTTTCTCCGCGCCCATCTCATCGAGAATCACACGACTATCAATCTTGGACGCCACCTGGAAGGCGATGCGGCTTGGGATGTTTGCTTTGATCACGCCGGTAATCACCTTCACGCTCGGGCGTTGGGTGGCCACGATACAGTGAATGCCGGCGGCGCGAGCCATTTGCGTGATGCGCGCGATGGCGTTCTCCACCTCTGCCGGCGCGGTAAGCATGAGATCGGCCAGCTCATCAATCACTACGACGATATAGCTGAGCTTGTCGGGAATCTCCAATTCTTGCTCACGCGGTACGGTGATCTCCTCATCGATCTCCACGGCAAAGCCGTCCTGACCAGCCTCGACCCGTTCTTCGGCACCGCCAAAGAGCGGCAACTCCGGCTCGGATTCCGGCAACGGTTTCTTGGGTGAACGTTTATTGAAAGCGTGGATGTTTTTCACGTTTTCCTGTGCGAAAATCTTGTAGCGTTTCTCCATCTCCTGCACCACCCAGCGCAGGGCAAGGATCACTTTCTTCGGGTCGGTCACCACAGGCACCACAAGGTGCGGCAGCTTGTTGTACATCTGCAACTCCACGACCTTGGGATCAATCATCACCATCCGCATTTCTTCCGGAGAGAATTTATACAACAACGACGCGATA
>DPAW01000368.1:1923-9351 GCA_003517285.1 Verrucomicrobiales bacterium | reverse complement strand
AAGGACAATCCGCTGACCGCCCGCGTGATGGTGAACCGCGTGTGGCAATGGCATTTCGGCGAGGGCATCGTGCGCACCCCAAGCGATTTTGGACTGCGTAGTGAGGCCCCGAGCTATCCGGATCTGCTCGACTGGCTGGCGCGTCGGTTCATGGCCGAGGGCTGGTCCATCAAGCAACTGCACCGGCTGATCATGAACTCCGCCGTGTATCAGCAAAGCGCGACGAACGATCCGGCCTACGGCAAGATCGATCCGAACAATGCCCTGCTCTACAAATGGAATTTGCGCCGTCTGGATTTCGAGTCGATGCGCGATACCCTGCTCGTGTTGGGCGACAACCTCGACCCCGCCCAGGGCGGACGTCCGGTCCGGCAAGTCGAGACGCCGCGCCGCACGGTGTATGGATACGTGGATCGTACCGCCTTGCCCGACATGTATCAGGTGTTCGACTTTGCCAACCCCGACATGAGTACTGCCGAGCGCGTGGAAACTATTGTGCCCCAGCAGGCGTTGTTCCTGATGAATAGCCAAAGCGTACTGCAACAGGCCCGCCGTCTGGCGGCCCGTTCCGAAGTGGCTCAGGCCGAGCGGGTGGAAGGCAAGGTGCAGGCGTTGTACCAGCTCGTGTTTCAACGGGCCCCTACGCCTAAGGAACTTCAGTCCGCCGCCGCGTTCGTAAAAAATCAGCCGCCCTTGCCGGCCTACCGTCGGACCCAATACCAGCGGCAGACGCAGGCCGCCCGCGAACGCGCCAAGGCCTACACGAAACGCTACAACCGCCCCGCGCCCGCGGCCATCTTCAACAACATCCCCATCCCCATGAGTCCAATCGACAAGCTGGCCCAGGTGCTTATGGAAACTAACGAATTCCTCTACGTGCAGTAGGGTTTTGTGGTAAGTTAATTTCATGAACGACGACCCCAAAACGGAATCGAGTAAGGAATCCCCGCAAGCGACTGATTCCGGTGCGCCGACACAGTCGGATAAGACAGAAACGTTGGAGCCTTCGGCAGAGGATCAAATGGCGGCGTACGAGGATGACTTGAAAAACACGGACTGGGGGCATCAACCCTGTTGAATCAGAGGCCGACTCAAAAGAAAAAGGCGGGCCAAACAGCCCGCCTTTCTTGTTACCAGAATTCGGTTTAATGCAGCTCGGAGGCCTTGGCCTTCACGAGGGCGTGCATCTTGGCCAGTGTGCCAGCCAGAGAATTGGATTGGTGCTGGCCGAACACTACTGCGCCGGCCGGGGAAACACCCGTGATGACGTGGCAATATCGGTTGTTGGCCATAATGCCTAACAATTCGCCAGTTTGACTGAAGACCAGATCGCCCTGAGAAGGGCTGAAGTCACCCATAATTGAGCGCACCAGACTTTTGTCGAATTTCACATACTCACGGTTGCGCGGATCCATCCGGAAGACCACTTCGCCGAAGCTCCGGCCATCGCGCTTCATAATAAATGCTTTGGGAAACTTAAACGGCTTGGCGGCCAGCTTGTAAGGTTTCACACCCAGTGCTTTGACCTGCGGGGAATCCGGCGGTCCCACTGGGGCAATCACGATGCGTGGATCGCTCCTTAAAAAACGTACGTGGTGAAGAGGTTGTGCTCCCGTATTGGGGCCGGAAAGCGAGGCGGCTGATTCGCGCCAGCCCAGTGCATTAGCCGCCAATCTATAGGGTGTTTCACGGACGTGGGTAATGGCGTGGATGTACGGGCTGCTTTTGCGCGTGGCCGGGTCGTATTCCAACACCTCGATGAGGATGGTGTTACTTTCCTTTTTGGGCTTGGAAAGCGTCCGGGCGGCGGTGGTCAGGAGATTTACCCGGTTTTGCGAATACAACGTCGCCATCATGTTAGCGTTGATGGGTTGATCGGGAATCTTCTTAGCAATCTCATCGCGCAACTGTTGGGCTGCTTTTTGGGCAATTACCTTATCCTGTTTTTCATTGATGACCGCCTTGGTGAGTTCTTGTTTCTCAGCGCTGGTGGCGGCCAAGGCCTGTTCCACTTGCGCCTTGGCTTTCGTGGTGGCGACCACTTGGGCTTGTGCTGTCTCAACGCGTTTCAAAGCGGTATTGGCTATCGTGTTGGCTGCTTGAATTCGTTTCTCAGCCATGGATTCTACCTTTGCGATTTGTGCCTGAGCGTTGCTCTTGGCTGCCTGAGCTTCGGCATTGGCTGTGGCTGCGCGGGTGTTGGCAGCAGCGGCAACCTGCTGGGCCGCCCTGGCTTCAGTCTTGGCGGCGGTGGCGGCTTGTTTTTCCCGCTCGGCAATGGCCTCAGCTGCCCGGAGTTCAGCGGAAAGGTCGCTGACCTTGGCTTTCTCATCATTTAGCTGTTTAACGCTGTTGTTGAGATCTAATTTGAGGTCGCCCATGCTGGCGGTTAGCTGAGAGATTCTATTGGTTAGGTCTTTGTTGTTGTTGGCGAGCTCCTCCCGCTCTTGTTTGGCTTCGGCCGCGCGTTCCTGTTGTTTTTCAAATTCCTTTAAGATAGCCAGTCGCTGAGCTTCCGTGGTGTCGCGGCCTTTCTCAGCATCTTCACGGCGCTTTCTTTCCTCTTCGGTTTCGCCCTCTGCTCTTTCCGCTCGTCGGGTTTGTTTGGCTATTTCATCGCCCATTTCCTCCTGGGTGGAGGTGAGGGCGTTGCGCAGGGCTGCGACAGACGCCATTTGGTTTTTGAGATCTTCTTCGCGTTCCTTGATGCGAACGGCAGCCAGTTCGAGGTCTCGTGTTGGATCGCCCATAACACCGGCTTTATCGGCGCCGCCCTGAGCGCGGGTTGATTCGCTTTCCTTGTCCAGCTTATCCCACGCGGTGAAGTGGATGAGATTCAGCAACAGGAAGTCGCACAGGATGAGCAGCAGTGTCTTATTCATGGCTGTTGGACTGGTTTGACGGTTGGGATACTCTGTTGCTTCAGGCTTGTTCTTGGGCCTCAATCAACAGGGACTCACGGGCGGGGCGCACGTGCGTGATCTTGACTAGGGCCACACACAGGATACCAAAGATGTTTGAGGCATAGGCTACGGAAATGCTGATATTCCAGGCGGGCATGAGGATCATGACAGCCAGTGTGAGCGCGGTGCCGGCAATGCCGATGTACAGGCCCATGTCGAAGAGGTTATCTTCGTTTTCGAGCAGGCGCAGTTTGAGGTTGGGGTCGCCTTCACCGCGGCGAATTTCACGGATCTTGTTCACGCAGGTCTGGAAAACGAAGACCTGAATGGCTCCGAAGAGCACAAAGATGACGGCGCTGAGGATGATATTGGTTTCCATGTCGGTTTTGTTATTTGTTTCGTTAGTGTCGGAGGGTTCTGGATTGAGTTCGCCCAGTTCGGGCACGTTCACGGCTACCTGATATTCGGAGCTGTGAACGGGTTGAAAAAAGGCGGGTTCACTGATTATGATCAGAGTGAGGCACAGTGCGGCGGTCAAGGCGCGGCGGCGAAGTCGGTAGCTATGGAGGGTTTCGTGGTCGGCGGCGGAAAGGATGAAGTAGCTGTTCCATGCGCGCATGAGGACAAAGCAGCCGAGGGCCATTAGAATGTATTTAACTGTGAGAGCAAGTGCTGGGCGCTTGAAAGCAAACTGAGCGACGGCACCGGGCGCGGGGGTGTTCCAGGAAGAAAGGGGCAGTTGTTTATCCAGCAGTTCGGTGAGGGCTCCATGGCCATTGCCGAGGGCGGCTTGAAGCCAATCATCGCCGGGTCGCCCGTAGGTCATGAGGTATTGAACTACTCGGTCAGGATCGTCGGACCAGAGTATGGCGGCGTAAACGGCTGGAAATTCAGTGTATTGCAGAGGTATGAAGCCGATCTCTCGCCATTCATCCCGGCTGATTTTGCCATCGGCCCCGGAGTATTGGTTGAAGAGAATGTTCCGGCCGAGGGGGGACTTGTTTTGAAGATGATCAACGGTGAGGTAGTCGCCAAGGTTGTCGTAATGTGCAAATTCTTGATCGACGATGTTCAGCTTTCCAAAGTCGATGGTTTTCCATTCTTCAGGATCGATACGCTGATCTGCGCCGGCAATGCGGGTGAAATGATTGGTGGAAACGAGTGCTGTGCCACCCAGTTCATCGCGGCTAATCAACCCATCCGCCTTGCTGAAGGTATCGAACGGATAGACAATGGTTTGCAGCTTGGCGATTTTGGAGAGCTGCATGAAAGTACGTGCTGACGAGACGCGCTCGGTCAATTCTGCCAGCTGATAAAAGCCGAGGCGCAATCCGAGAGTGGTCACGCTATGCATCACCTGTTCGAGTTGGTTGGTTTGCTTGGTGGTTTGCAGATGGAGCAGCTCGGCGCGAAGTTTACTGTGCAGTTTGCGGCGACTCTCGAGAAAGCCAAGCAGGGTGATTTGAGCTTCGTAATCCGGGGTGGCAGTCTTGAGGTTGAGCAACTCCCGCGAGACAGTGCCACTGCTCAGGAGCTTCTGTTGGGATTCTGCGCGCGTCTGGGGGTTGATCGTGTAATCGATGGCGTTGGCGCCGCTGGTGAGCTTGTTTTGGAGGGGATCGTCTGGGTTGTAGTTATCCTCCAACTGACGTTTTGCAATAAAAAGCAAGCTAGCTACTTCGGAGGCGCCAGTTAGGGAATTGGTGTGATAGGCACTGTGAAGTTCGCTGATGGTTTGGGGTATGGCGCCTTTCGCTGAGTCATCCGAAACCTTGCCGGCATGAGCCAGAACACGAGGATGCAGGGTTTTGTACTGGACCGGAAAGAGCCAGCCGCCGACCAGAAGAATGGCTGCGAGCACGCCATGCACGATCAGGTGCTGAATCAAAAACGGTTTTTCCGGTTTATCCTGCAATTTGATATCCCCCAATGGCTATAGCCAGCCCCCTTGGCGTCGCTAAAATGGACGCAACATTCGGACGCGATCTTCACCCCCATTACGCCCGACACATTTATCCACAAAATCGCCCAAAAGCCAAGCATGGGCTGGAGATTTCACCAGTTTTTTGATTGGCCGACCGACCATCATGGCCCTGAAAAAGTTTTTCTGAATAAACGGATCAAGCTGGCGTCCATCTGTGCCCGGTTTTCCGGGTATGTGTGGTATAGTGGTTTTGGCCACGGGAATAAGGGATTCCAGTACCGCCGGATACACCAGTATCCCCGAAAGACACAGGTGCCCGTTCATGGATGGGTATGCTTTCTGTTAGGTCCGGCTTTACCCAGTTATTTCAGACTCAGGGCCATCTTGCGGCATCAAGAATCCTCCGCTACCCTCCGGCCCATGCAGACACGTAGGCTCGGTAAAACAGATCTCAATTTAACACCCGTGGGGTTAGGCACTTGGGCTATTGGTGGTGATGACTGGGGCATGGGATGGGGCCCGCAGGATGAGGCCGACTCCATCGCGGCCATCCTCGAGGCGCTGGAGGCCGGTATCAATTGGATCGATACTGCACACGCGTATGGCTTCGGCTTGTCCGAGGAGGTTGTTGGCAAAGCCGTCCAAGAATGGGGCCAGCCGGTGACGGTGGCCACCAAGTGCGGCGTATTGCCCAACGAGGATCGCACGCCTAGGCGGTTTACCTCCCGCGCCACCATTTTGGAGGAAGTGGAAGGCTCGCTCAAACGTCTACAGACTGAATGCATTGATCTCTATCAGCTGCACTGGCCCGAGCCTGATGAAGGCGTGGAGGAGTCTTGGCAGACGCTGCTCGATCTTCAGCAACAGGGCAAAATCAAGTGGGCCGGGGTTAGTAATTACTCCACCGCCCAGCTTCAGCGCGCTACTGCGCTCGGTCCTGTTTCCTCATTGCAACCCCGCTACAGCCTGCTCAATCGTCAGATCGAGGAGGAAGGCCAGATTGACTGGTGCGATGCCAACAACTGCGGCATCGTTTGCTACAGCCCGATGGAGAGTGGGCTGCTTACTGGCAAGGTGACCGAGGAATGGATCACCAATCTACCGGATACCGACTGGCGCAAGCACAAGCCGGATCATCCCGTGAGTGCCCTGCTCCACCCGCCCCGGAAGGAACCGTTTCTTAAGCTGGTGGCCAAGCTGGGAGAGATCGCCGCGGGCAGCGACCACACCGTCGGCCAGCTTGCTGTGGCTTGGACTTTGCGCCGACCGGAAGTCACCAGTGCCATTGTCGGCGCACGGCGTCCTGGTCAGATCGCCGAGACCGTGAAGGCCGGTTCCTGGACACTGAGCGACGAGGAACTCACCGCCGTCGAATCGGCGCACACGGAATTTCTGGCGGCAACGGCCTGACCTGCTCCAATGCCCAAGGCCGACACTGCTCTGGATCCGGCTGCGTTGCTCGACAAGGCGCAGCGGCAGACGGGTCTGTCCGACTTTGGCGGTAAAACTTTTCACGAACCATTCGAGATTCTTCTGCAATCCCTGCGGGACGAGGCGAAGCTCAACGCGCGTGGGGTATTCATGATGCATCGTACGATGCTACGGTTGCTCTCCAATCGGCTGCGCACCGAGCAGGCTTTTGCGGATAACCCGGCACTCGCCGAGACGCCGATTCCTCGGCCGCTGTACGTCATTGGATTCCCCCGCACGGGCACAACTCTGTTGCACAATCTGCTCGCATGCGATCCGGCGGCGCGTTGGATGCGCCTATGGGAAGGCCTCTATCCGGCCCCTCCCCCACAATCGCTGGAGGATGATCCTCGTATTACCGAGGTGGAGGAATGGGCGGCCGGTTTCGAAAAGGTCGCCCCGCAGCTGGCAGCTGCCCACAAGCTGGTCCCGCGCGGGCCGGAGGAATGTCTCTGGCTCATCGAGCATACCTTTAACGATCTCATTTTTGAACTCCGCGCCCATGTGCCCACCTACTCGCGCTGGCTGGCTGAGCACGAGGCGGATGTCGACATTCATCATTATTACCGCCGCCAACTCCAACTGCTTGGAGCCCATTGCCAAGGCAATCATTGGGTGTTCAAGGCGCCGCGGCATCTGCCCGGGTTGGCCGGATTACTCGCCGTCTTCCCCGAGGCGCGCATCGTGCAAACCCATCGCGATCCCGTCGCCGTGTTGCCCTCGCTCTGCAGTCTGTGCGAGATCCTGCGCGGCGCGGCCAGTGATGCCGTGGACAAACCCGCCATCGGCGCCCATTGGCACGCGCGCTTGAAGGCCATTTTTGAAAAGGCCACGGCCGTGCGTGCCACGGCGGCGGAAGGCCAGATTCTCGATATCCAATACGCCGATCTCGTGGCGGATCCCATCGCCACCGTGCAGCACATCTACGCGCATCACGGGTATGAATTCACCGAACCCTTCGAGGCCGCCATGCGCCAATGGCTCGCCGCCAATCGCCAACATAAACATGGCGCGCATCGATATACGCTGGAGGAATACGGCCTGAGCGAGGCGCAAGTGCGCGAAGATTTCAGCGATTATGCGAAGGAGTTCGGACCGTAGCATGAACGACCTGCAACAAGCTTGGGCTAA
>DPAW01000368.1:224-1511 GCA_003517285.1 Verrucomicrobiales bacterium | reverse complement strand
CGCATCACGGCGGCGATGACGGAGTTCCAAATGGAACAAACGGCCGATTGGCCGAGCCTCGTGCAGGTGATGTCGCCCGCGCGTAAGTTCTACGTGGACAACCCCGACACACTCTACCACCGCGCCACACTGGATCCACGCCTCGGCTATCGCGTACGGGGCCGGCGCGGGGATGAGTTGTATTTGTCGTTTTGTGTGTACGGCCTTCGCGGCCGCCGCAACGCCATCCTCGCCAATGCCTGCGATGACGAATTGCAGTTCGCAGAGGACGGCACCTTCGAGCTGGTGCTATCCGCCGAACGACCGGCGGGCGCGGTTAATTGGCTGCCGTTGGACGGCAATGCCCGCACGTTGGTGACGCGGCAATATTTTGCCGACTGCACTCAGCGCCCCGCGGAGTTGCAAATCGAAACGCTCGAATCGCAACCGGCATTAAAAGCTCCAGACGAAAAACAAATCGCCCGACGCATTCGCGGTCTGGCTGAATCGGTGACGCGCACCTTGGCTGCCACCGAGGCGGCGTCCGAGCTGTGGCTCCAGCGCCCGAATGAAGTGAGCGTGGACAGCATGGCCGATGACTGGGCCAGCCTGTTTGCCACGCCGGACAACGATTATGTGGGCGGCTGGTACGCGCTGGCCGAGAACGAGGCTCTGGTGATGGAAGGCCGCGCGCCGGCGTGCCGTTACTGGAGCGTGCAGTTGTGTAGCCGTTGGCTGGAGAGTCGCGATTATGTTAGCCGCCGGGTGATCCTGAATCATTCGCAGGTGCCACTCCAGTCCGACGGCTCCTTCCGCATTGCCATCGCCCATCGCGATCCGGGTCTGCCGCATTGGCTCGACACCGCCGGTCATCCAGAAGGCGGCGCAATCTTTCGCTGGCTGTTGCCCGAGGGCGACTGGGAGCGGCCGACGTTCCGCGTGATCAAGATTTGAGATCTTTCGCAAACAACTGCGATGGATCTTTGAACGATTTGAACTCCAGAAAATTCCCGCTCGGATCCGAAAAAAACATCGTCGCCTGTTCCCCCACCTCGCCCGCAAAACGGATGTGCGGCTTGATGTGAAAGGCCACGCCAGCCGCGCGCAGGCGATCGGCCAGCGCGTGCCATTCCGCCCACGGCAGTACTACCCCAAAATGTTTCACGGGGACGGCCTGTTCGTCCACGCCGCTGAACGTGTCGTTGCCGGTTTCCTCAGGGGCCACATGCGCGACGACTTGATGCCCGTACAAATCGAAATCAATCCAGCTCGCACTCTCTCGTCCCGTGCCGCATCCGAGTATGTTTA
>DPAW01000368.1:0-127 GCA_003517285.1 Verrucomicrobiales bacterium | reverse complement strand
GCCAGCCGCGCGCAGGCGATCGGCTAGCGCGTGCCATTCGGCCCACGGCAGCACCACGCCGAAGTGTTTCACCGGCACGGCTTGTTCATCCACGCCGCTGAATGTGTCGTTGCCGGTTTCCTCCGGG
>DPAW01000324.1:2296-2815 GCA_003517285.1 Verrucomicrobiales bacterium | reverse complement strand
CTTCACGCGCTTCATGGTGAGCCCCACCTGTGCACCAACCCGCAGCGCCCTGATGACCGGGCGGCACCCGATGAAAAACGGGGTGACGCACACCATCCTCGAGCGCGAACGAATGACACTCAAGGCCACCACCCTGCCGCAGGTGCTCAAACAGGCCGGTTACACCAGCGGCATTTTCGGCAAATGGCATCTTGGCGATGAGGAACCGTACCAACCGCACAAGCGCGGTTTTGACGAAGCGTTCATTCACGGCGCGGGCGGCATTGGCCAAGCGTACAACTGCAGCTGCGCGGATGCCCCGGGCAACAAGTACTTTGACCCGGTCGTACGCCACAACGGATCGTTCGTGAAAACCAACGGCTTCTGCACCGACATTTTCTTCACCGCCGCGCTTGGTTGGATCAAGGAAAAGAAAAAAGGCGATTCACCGTTCTTCGCATACATCACCACAAACGCGCCACACGGCCCATTCATCGCCCCGCCAAAAAACACCAAGTACTTCACCGATCGCGGCTTCGG
>DPAW01000324.1:0-1901 GCA_003517285.1 Verrucomicrobiales bacterium | reverse complement strand
TTGGAAGAATGGGATTTGTACAAGGACACCGTTCTGATTTTCATGAGCGACAACGGCATGACCGGCGGTGGCTCCGGCCGCATGGGTCAGGAAGTGGCCAAGGGCTATCCGTTTTTTAATGCCGGGATGAAAGGCCTTAAAGGCAGTGCCGAGGAGGGTGGTGTGCGAGTGCCTTTTCTCGTCCGCTGGGATGGTCAATGGCAGGCCGGTCGTGACATCCCTACCCTAAGTGCCCACATCGATGTGCTACCCACCTTCGCCGAGATCGCCGGCATCAAAAAACTACCGCTTGGCCAAGTGGAGGGTCGTAGTTTTCTGCCGTTGCTCACCGGTAAGAAAAAAAGGCTACCCGACAATCGCTACCTGTTCACCCATCGCGGCCGTTGGCCAACCGGAACCAATCCCGACGAACACAAGACGTTTAACTACTCGATCCGCAACGAAAAATGGCGATACGTCGCCCCGCAATCCGCCAGAAAAGGAACCAAGACACAAGGTAGCCTATACAACATGAAAAACGATCCGGGGCAAAAAACCAACGTCATCGAAAAACACCCGAGAGTCGTCAAAAAGATGCAGGCCGCCTACGAGCAATTCTGGAGCGAAGCCCGGCCTCTCATGGTCAACGAAGGTGTGCCCATGTCCAAAACCCGCCCCTACCATGTCTGGTTCGACGAACAGACCAAGAACGGCAGAATCCCCGAGTGGAAAGAGCCAGAGCTGTAACTAGCACCCGCTAATCAATTGATTTCCAATGAGTTAGCAGTAAATCATCCACCAACTTGACCAGTCTGACTAGTCAGGGTATTTTAGCGCCATGAATACGACGATTGGAACGTACGAAGCCAAGGCCAAGTTCTCCGAACTACTGCGACGCGTACAGGCAGGTGAGTCATTCACCATCACCCGTAATGGGGAGAAAGTAGCGGACATCTCACCAAGCAAAGAACCGCCAAAACTAAAGTTGAAACTGGGGTGTATGAAGGAGTTTTTTGGAGAGATGAGTCCGGATTTCAACGATCCGTTACCTGAGTTCGACGAATATCAGTGAGGCTCCTGCTAGATACCTGCACGCTGTATTGGTTTCTGCAAGGGGACGAGAGGAACCTGCCCAAGTCAGCAATCGAGGCGATCTCGAACGTGGAAAACGAAAAGCACATCAGTGTCGTTTCGATTTGGGAGATGGCCATAAAATCCCGATTGGGCAAGTTGAACATGCCGGTCGGGGTTGGTGATCAACTTTTGAATCGTTTGCAACAATTTGGCCTTCGCATTCTTGACATCAACTACCATCACGCCAGTGAAGTTTATTCGTTGCCCACACTTAAGCATCGCGACCCCTTCGATCGAATGCTGATCGCCCAGGCCCGAGTGGAAGGCTTGACCGTCATCACCAACGACCCGAACTGGGCACACTCTGACTACGAACTGAACGTGCTCTGGAAGTGACCCTTGCCTGAGTACGGAGCACGCGATAGGTTCGCGGCCATGCGCTCACTTCGTAATCTCTCAGTTTTCGCCTTCGCACTTTGCGTCAGCCTGCCGGCGCTGGCAGACAAGCAGACGAACTTTCTGTTCTTCCTCGTGGACGACATGGGCTGGGCTGATATCGGCGCAAATGGCAGCAAGTTTCACGAAACACCCCACATCGACCGCTTGGCCAAGTCCGGCATGCGTTTTACTCAGGGCTACGCCGCAGGTTCCGTTTGCAGCCCGACCCGGGCAAGCATCATGACCGGCAAACACCCGGTACGGGTGGACATCACCGACTGGATTCCCGGCCAGTCCAATCGCCCCACCAATCCCCTGCTCCACCCGGAGGATCGCCAAAGTCTGCCACTCGAGGAAGTCACCCTCGCCGAGGCACTCAAGCAGCATGGCTACCAGACTTTCTTCGCCGG
>DPAW01000287.1:3539-7692 GCA_003517285.1 Verrucomicrobiales bacterium | reverse complement strand
GATCACTTCATATTTTCGTTTATTCGCCGGATTAACTAATTTAAGATCGAACTTATGCTTGTTCCACTTTTCCTCAATTGGCCCGTTGGGTATTTTAGAATTTAGGAGTGGAGAGGTAAAAGGGGGTCTTTCTACTACGTTTTTTTGTACAACTTCGACTCGGGGTAGAACTTTTTCCTTAATATCGGAGATAACTTTTTTTGCCTGATTTTCAGTTAAAACCAACTTTTTTGCATCAGATGCTGCCTTTTCGTACTCCCTACAAACCAAAAAAGCCTTATCCTTATCGGTCTGTTTGGTAGATCTTTTAGTCCTTGTCCCATCTGGGGCTGTAAAGCAACAAAACCAATAAGGTGAGTTATCTTTTTTTGTGAGTGAAGCCATGATTTTATGGGAACTTTTGTGGGAACTTAGCCGGTTTTTTAGGGTTTTTTACATATAAATCATCGTTTTACAACAACAAAAAGCATTTATCCGATTGTTTCACTAAATGTCTTGTTGACATTGTGGGAACATCTTTGGGGATTGTCAGTTTTCCAAATTTTGCTCCGAAAATCTTCCCTTAATGGGAACCATAATGGGAACGTTCATTTTAATCTTACAAATTCAAAAATTACGCTAAGCGGTATTGAAATATAGCCTAAAAAAAGGAGGATGGCAAAAATCGCAGCTCCTTTATCTACCCATTTTCCCGTGTTTTTATTTTTTATTCCAAGTGTCTGCAACATAGCACTGAGACCGTGACTGAGGTGAATACACAAAATGGCCACAGAAATAACATAGAAACCCGTAACCCACGGCACTTTAAAACCAGTAACAACCATACGATATACGTCTACTGGATTCTTTCCTTGTTCACCCTCAGTAGAATTTGTGGATGTTATCATGTCAGCCTGTACATAATATGTCTCGAAATCATCATGGACGCCATTGATCTGAGGCACTTTCCAGGTGTAGTGAGCAAGGTGATAAAATGCAAAAGCCACTATAATCAAACCACTAAAAATCATTGTTCGAGCGGCAAATTTTACCGCTATATCATCGCGACGATGACCATCCACAGGCAACACATCGCTTTTGTAGGGAACATCCCTTGCCTGTTTATTGGCGGCAGTAAGTTTGATCGCCGACCATATGTGCAAACCAACCATGCCAAGTAGCCCGAGTCTAGCAACCCAGAGCAGCGGCCCAAGATCATGCAATTTTTTTGCATACTCATTTAGAGCTGCCGGTCCAGCGAAAACCAAAAGGTTACCTAAAAGGTGAGCAATAATGAACCCAAACAAACCAACCCCCGTAATTGCCATTATATACTTTCTACCCAGCGAAGTATTAAATATGCCTTTTATTAGGTTCATCCTCTAAGGAATGTATCGGACATAAAGCGGCGCACCGTCAAATGAATTAAGGGCAAAAAACGCTTTGAGAATGTATCTCAATTCTACCTTTCCGACCCTGTAAAGGAAAGTTTGATTATTCAGCTAATGAAAACTCAACGGACTCGTCCTTAGCTTCGGCGGTGATAGTGTCTCCGGGTTTAAAGTCCCCATCCAACAACTTGAGCGCCAAAGGGTCGAGTAAGTGTTGCTGAATGGCTCGTTTGAGTGGCCGCGCACCAAATTGAGGGTCGTACCCCGCCTTGGCAAGAAAAGCTCGCGTACGGTCGTTAACCGACAGCGTCAGCTGTTGATCAGCTAGGCGTTTATCCACGCGGTTCAACTGAATATCCACGATGGCACCCAACTGTTTTTCGTCTAGGCTTCCGAAGATGATACTATCGTCAACGCGGTTCAAAAACTCCGGACGGAAACATCGCTTCAGCTCGTCCATCACGCCGGCGTGCAACGCCTCGTCAATCGCTTTGCTCGCGGAGAAATGTTCCTGAATTAGAGAGCTACCAATGTTGCTGGTCATGATGATCACCGTATTCCGGAAATCCACTGTGCGCCCCTGTCCATCGGTCAGGCGGCCGTCGTCCAGCACCTGCAGCAGCACGTTGAACACATCCGGATGCGCCTTCTCAATCTCGTCAAATAAGACCACGCTATATGGCCGGCGGCGCACGTTCTCGCTGAGCTGCCCACCTTCCTCGTGTCCCACGTAGCCCGGAGGCGCGCCGATCAAGCGGCTCACGCTGTGTTTCTCCATGTACTCGCTCATGTCGATGCGCGTCATTGACTGTTCGTCATCAAACAAAAATTCCGCCAACGCCCGCGCCAGCTCGGTCTTACCCACGCCGGTCGGCCCGAGGAAAATGAAGCTGCCCATCGGCCGCTGCGGATCCTGTAACCCACTGCGCGCACGGCGCACGGCATTGGCCACCGCGGTGACCGCTTCGTTCTGACCGATCACCCGCTCGTGCAGGCGGCTCTCCATACGCACCAGTTTCTGCCGCTCCCCTTCCAGCATGCGGCTCACCGGAATACCCGTCCACGTGGCCACCACACGCGCGACATCCTCTTCGGTCACCTCTTCGCTCAGCAGGCGGTTGCCGTTCTGTTCACGGATCGCCGCCTCGGCCGCCGCCAGCTTCTCTTCCAGCTCCGGGATACGTCCGTACTGGATCTCCGCTGCCGCGGACAAATCACCCGTACGCTCGACCGTCTCCTGATCGCGGCGCGCCTCCTCTATCTGGCCGTTGATGATGCTCGCCGCATCTATCGACGCCTTCTCGTTCTGCCATTGGCCTCTTAGCTGCGTCGCGCGTTCCTTGAGGTCCGCCAGCTGTTTCTGCAACTGCTCCAACCGCTCGCGCGAGGCCGTATCCTTTTCCTTTTTGAGCGCTGTCTCCTCAATCTCCAGCTGCAGGATCTCACGCTCCAGTTGATCAATCTCCACCGGCATCGAGTCCAGCTCCATGCGCAGCCGCGAAGCCGCCTCATCCATCAAATCCACCGCCTTGTCTGGCAGAAAACGGTCGGCAATGTAGCGGTTGGACAACTGCGCGGCACTCACCAACGCGCTGTCCTGAATGCGAATGCCGTGGTGCACCTCGTAGCGCTCCTTCAGCCCGCGCAAAATCGCGATGGTCTCTTCGACCGATGGTTCCGCCACGGTCACCGGTTGAAACCGCCGTTCCAGTGCCGGGTCTTTCTCGATGTGTTTGCGATACTCATCCAGCGTCGTCGCGCCAATACAGCGCAATTCGCCGCGCGCCAACTGCGGCTTCAACATGTTCGCCGCATCTGCCGAACCTTCCGCATTGCCCGCGCCCACAATTGTGTGCAGCTCGTCGATGAACAAAACGATCTGGCCGTCGGCCGCCGTCACTTCCTTCAGGAACGCCTTCAGCCGATCCTCAAACTCGCCGCGATATTTCGCACCGGCAATCATCGCGCCCAAATCCATCGCCACAATCCGTTTGTCACGCAGCGAATCCGGTACATCCCCGCTCACCACGCGACGCGCCAACCCCTCGGCGATCGCCGTTTTACCAACGCCCGGCTCGCCGATCAGCACGGGATTATTCTTTGTGCGCCGCGCCAGCACCTGCATCACGCGGCGAATCTCATCGTTCCGTCCAATCACTGGATCAATTTTCCCTTGCCGCGCCAAAGCCGTGAGGTCCTTGCCATACTTCTCCAAGGCCTCAAATTTATCTTCCGGATTCGCATCCGTGACCCGCTGCGATCCGCGCACCTCGTTCATCTTCTCCAATAACACCGACCGTTCCACGTCATGCCGTTGAAACAGTTTCTTCAAGGCCGCGCCGCACTCCAGCAGCCCGAGCAACAAATGCTCAGCGCTCAAATAATCATCGACCAACGCCTTTGCCTCCTGCTCTGCGCGATCCAACGCTTGCTTCAAATCACGGCTCAGAAACACATCGCTCGAACTGACGCCCTCCACTTGCGCGCGGCGATCCAGTTCCGCGTTTAGATCCGATTCCCATGATGCCAAGTCCACTCCGACACGCTGCAACAGCGTCGGCACAATCGTGTCCGTCTGCCGCGTCAACGCCAGTGCCAGATGCGCTCCGTCTAATTCCTGGTGCGACCGCTCCCGCGCCAGCTCCCGCGCTGCCTTCAACGCTTCCTGAGATTTCTGAGTTAACTTGTCCATCATGATACTTCTCCTTGGTTCAAATGTGCTGCCGACATCGCGCCGGCAGAAGTGTTCGATTCGGCCTGCCGGGGAGCAATCCGCTCCCCGG
>DPAW01000287.1:0-3158 GCA_003517285.1 Verrucomicrobiales bacterium | reverse complement strand
ACACGCACGGCCAACACGCCGTTTGTGAATTGCGCAGCCACACTTTCGGCATCGCTATCCTCCGGTAAGGTGAAGCTGCGGCTGAAGGTGCCATGCGAGCGTTCGATGCGATGGTAGGTTTTCCCCTCCACCGTGCGCTCCAGATCCCGCTCGCCGGACAACGTCAGCACGCCGTCCTCGACCGTCACCTTCACCTTGTCCTTATCCAGCCCCGGCAATTCGGCGCGGATCACGTAATCCTGTTCCGTTTCCTCAATGTCCACCACCGGCGACCACGCCACCGATGCCTGTCCCTCGCCGCCCAGCACCGAGGCCAGCTGGTTATGAAACAACGCGTCCATCTCATGGATCGGATTCCAAATACTCAATGTGTTCATGCTCTTTCCTTTCAGGCGGTGTTTGCTTCCACCAAACCGGCCCGCCATGGCCGATTCGGATGTTTAATTCAAATTGAACCCCAGTTATGGATTCAGATAATGCCTGTTAATATCAGATCACGTGCCATCCATTAATAATGTAAAAACACGCAATAAACTGCATAAAACACAAATAAATCGCGCGTTTCATTGAAACTGAATTGTGAATATACTAATAATAAGGGTTATTATGGCACACTATATTATGCGCCTTAATGTCTCTTTATTGGCGCACTAGATATTCTAGAGAAGGAATAATGTGGGCCACGGAATTCTCTGTGCCGCGGCAAAGCCAGCGGGATTGAAGCCCGCTGACCAAGGCTCCTTGGTGATCTTCACGTTCCCCATCCCCCACATGCAGAATGCGAGCGGGCGGAGTTCCGAGACTCTCGGCTGCCGTCTGGAAAATACGAGCATCAGGCTTATGCGCGCCGATTTCGGCGGACACATGAATGACCTCAAACCAATGCGCCAGCTCGAGCGATTTCAACAACGGGCGCAGGCGATCGTCCCAATTGGAAATCACCGCAAGGCGAATGCCCTGCTGCCGCAACGCCGTCAGCGTGGGAATGACGTCCTCGTATACATGCCAACATTCCGCCTTGGCGAAGTGACTGTAGAGTTCCCCGAAAAATGTCTGGCTGGGCAGTTGCGTAACTAGGCCTTCGAAAGTAGCATCCACCACAGCCGCCCAATCGGCCCGAGTGTATTGAAAGGCATCCTGTGCCTGCCACGCTTGGACAAAGCGTCGGGTTAATTCTTCCGGCTCCGCCTGCACGCCATATCGCGCGGCCACCTCGGCATATATATGTCCCACTGAAGGCCATGGTTCAATGAGCGTACCGCCGACATCCAGCGTTATGGCTTCGACAGTTTCCATTCGTTCAACCCTCGCTCGCCGGCAGCCGTCATGAGGCCCAGTTGCTCGATCACTTCGCCAATGAGATACAGCGAGCCGGTCACCACAACCAGCGGCGCTTCTCGCACGGCTACCAATCCATCGGCCAGTGAGTCGTGATGCTCCACCTGCTCGCAACCGGCCTTTGCCTCCTCAGCCAATTGCGCCGGCGGCAGGACTCGTTCACTGCTCACGGGCACACACACCACGCGCGTGGAGAGCGGCGCCAGCGTGGCCAATATGCATTCCCAGTTTTTATCGGCCAACATGCCGATCAGCAGGGTGGGGCGTTGGCCGGGAAATTCCTCCTGCAACACATCCGCCAAGGCCTCGGCGCTGGCGGGATTGTGGGCGGCATCGATCACTACCTGCTGACTACCCAAGGTGTGACATTGCGCACGGGCAGCCCAGTGGACTTGAGCTAGGCCGGTGTGGATGGCTTCGGGTGTGACCGGCAAATTGGTTCGCTCCGCCACGAGCTTGGCCAGTGAGGCGTTTTCGCGTTGGTGCCGGCCAAGCAGAGCTGTGGGAGTTTCACCACCGAGAGTCAGCGTGTAGAGAGCGCCGAGGGATTCCGCGGTTTGTTGAATGACTTCGGCGACGGGCGGTTCCTGTCGGGCACTAAATACCGGCACGCCGGGCTTGATGATGCCGGCTTTTTCAGCAGCAATTTCAGGCAGAGTTTCGCCCAAGTATTGTTGGTGATCCAAATCCACCGGCGTAATCACGGACGCCACCGGGGTCACGATGTTGGTCGCATCCAAACGCCCGCCCAGACCGGTTTCGAGCAGCACCACATCGCATTTGTGCCAGGCAAACGTTTCCAGTGCCATGACGGTGATAACTTCGAAAAAGGTCGGGCTGGCATCGGCAAAAAACTCACAAAGCCGCTGCTGCATGGATTCCACCAACGCGACCACTTCAGCCTCGGGAATGTGTTCGCGGTTGATCTGGATGCGTTCGCGGAAGCTGACCAAATGCGGCGAGGTGAAGAGGCCGGTTCGGTAGCCGGCCGCGCGATAAATACTCTCCAGCATCGCGCACACACTGCCTTTGCCGTTGGTGCCGGCGACGTGGATGATTTGAAGCTGTTCCTGAGGGTCGTCCGCGAGCGAAGCCAACTGGCGTGGATTATCCAAACCGAGCTTGGAGCCGAGCAGGCGTAGGTCGTAGAGCCAATCGATAGCTTCAGGATAGGTCACGGCTAGTTGCCGTTGGCGCGTTCGTGTGCGGCCTTGATGAAGCCAGCGAAGAGCGGATGCGCCTGCACGGGCTTACTCTTGAATTCCGGATGCGCCTGGGTGGCCATGAAGTAGGGATGATTTTTCAGCTCAATCAACTCCACGAGATTGCCGTCCGGCGAGGTTCCGCTGAAGACAAAATCCTGCGCCTCGAATTGCTCACGGTAGGCATTGTTGAATTCGTACCGGTGCCGATGGCGTTCGTTGATCTCCTCGGTGCCGTAAAGCTCGGCGGCCTTACTGCCGGACGTGAGCGCACAAGCCTGCGCGCCGAGGCGCATGGTTCCTCCCATGTCGGTGACGTTTTGCTGTTCGTCGAGCAGGGCGATGATGGGGTGTGGTGTCTGGGCGTCAAACTCCGCCGAGTGCGCGCCGTCCAGCCCGAGGGCATGTCGGGCAAATTCAATGCAGGCGATCTGCATACCGAGGCAGAGGCCGAGATAGGGCACGTTGTTCTCTCGCGCGTACTGGGCGGCCAATACCTTGCCTTCCACGCCACGCTCGCCGAAACCGCCGGGCACGAGGATACCGTCCATTTCGGCCAAATACGCCGCGGCACCATCGCGTTCGATATCCTCGGAATCCACCCGCACGATCTCGATG
>DPAW01000306.1:1308-3911 GCA_003517285.1 Verrucomicrobiales bacterium | reverse complement strand
GTCTCAAGTCCACTCAGGATCAATTGCGTGCCGCGGGAAATCATCAACGCAAGTAGGCCGCAGGAAAGCGCCGCGGCCACTGCGGAGCTGACGGCCACGCGCCAAGCAATGTTTGAGAAGGGAAGAATTTTGGTGAACACCCAGGAATAAATCGTCCACATCGGATACCCTGGTGGATGAGGCACGCCAGCGTACATGGATCCGACCGCCAGTTCCCCAGAATCCTCCAGCGTCACATCCGGAGCCAGTGTGTAAAGGTAAACGCCCAAGCTGACGAGCGTAGCCACCAGCGCTGCGATCCAGTCGACTCGCCGAAAGAACGGCCCATCCGGTTTTGCGGGCACTTCTTTAGGTGGGGATGCCTCAGAGGGTTCGGGAGTGGTGGCTGGTACGGATTCGGTGGGCGAAGGCGTGGGCTTTTTCTTGCCGCTGGGTTTGATCCGTTTGCCTTTGGCCATGCTCTACGTTGCCTCCAAAAGCTGAAGAATCGGAAAGGTAAAACGCTTTGTCGATGGGATTTTATTCAGAAAACAGGTGTTTTTGCGCGAATTTAAGCTGTCTAAAAATAGTCACCTTGGCCAAATCGCCATAGGCTTTTTGAGTGGGCATTATCGATCTGTTTTTCAAAAAACCCATAAAAGCAGTCACTTCAGCAAAAGCTTGGACTTGAATTAAACAATTGGCATCTCGGTTGCTTTAGGAGGCGAGTCGATTTTTCGACGCACTGCTTGGGATTGCCCGTACACCAAGCAGTCTGGCCAATTGCGGGTTTGAGACCAACTAATGAAAAAAATAGAAGCGGTGATCAAGCCGTTCAAATTGGAAGAAGTGAAGGATGCTCTGGCTGAAGTCGGCATTGAGGGTATGACTGTCACTGAAGTTAAAGGGTTCGGCCGGCAAAAAGGCCATACCGAGATCTACCGCGGTAGCGAATACACGGTTGATTTTCTGCCTAAAATCAAACTCGAGGTCGTGGTGGCCGATGAGGCCGCAGAAGGCGCCGTAAAAGCCATAACCTCCGCTGCCCATACCGGAAAGATAGGTGATGGTAAAGTGTTCCTCTCGAGTATCGTTGAAGCCATCCGAATCCGAACTGATGAAACGGGCAACGAAGCCCTCTAACCAATCCAATCCCTGAACGAAAAGATCTCATGAAAAAACTGTTCCCTATTCTAACGATCCTGCTGGCGCTGTTCGCTGGCCCATTAATCGGCCAAGATGTCGAACAACCCACGGACGCTCCTAACGCTGAAGAAAATGCCAAGACGGCCGATGAGGAACCTCCCGTCGATAGTGAATCGACGTATGCAACGGAAACTGAAGGCGAAGAAGATGGCGAGTCTGAAGAGGCGCCCGCTGTCATTGACTCCGGTGATACTGCTTGGATGATTGTGGCTACTGCGTTGGTGTTGATGATGACCATCCCGGGTTTGTCTCTGTTTTATTGTGGTTTAGCCCGTCGGAAGAATGTGTTGTCTGTGCTCGTGCAATGCTTTGCGTGTACAGCGTTGATGACTTTGCTCTGGACCATTTACGGGTACAGCTTGGCCGCTAGTGGCGATGGCCAATTCTTCGGTGATTTCGCGAAAGTTTGTCTCCAGGGAGTAGGTGTGGACACGGTCAGTGGCACGATCCCTGAATCGGTTTATTTCACATTCCAAATGACCTTTGCGATCATCACGCCTGCACTGATTGTCGGCGCCTTTGCTGAGCGCATGAAATTTAGCGCGGTACTCATTTTTCTGACACTTTGGTTCACCTTCTCCTACCTGCCGGTCTGGCACATGGTTTGGGGCGGTGGTTATCTCGCCGAAAAATGGCATGCAATTGACTTTGCGGGTGGCACAGTGGTGCATATCAATGCCGGTATCGCAGGTTTGGTGGCCTGCATTGTTTTGGGCAAACGCGAAGGTTATCTCAAATCCCCGATGCCGCCGCATAATGTACCCTTTGTGTTGATTGGCGCCGCATTACTGTGGGTTGGCTGGTTCGGTTTTAATGCCGGCAGCGAATTGGCCGCCGACGGTGTAGCTGGCATGGCTCAACTAGTCACCCAAGTGGCGACAGCGACCGCCGCATTTTTTTGGATGATGGCGGAATGGATCCTTCGGGGAAAACCGACCGCCGTGGGCATCGCCACTGGTGCAGTGGCCGGCTTGGTGGCGATTACGCCAGCCTCCGGCACGGTTGGCCCAATGGGCGCGATCGCGATTGGTGCCGCGGCGGCACTGGTTTGCTACTGGACAGCTACTTCCCTGAAACATGCGCTTGGCTACGATGATAGCTTTGATGTTTTCGGAGTACACGGTGTGGGCGGGATTGTAGGTGCCTTGCTCACGGGTTTGTTCTTCATTAAAGCGGACACTGGTGCTGAGTACATTGAGAATAATCTCAAGGGGCAGATCGTTAGCGTGATTGTCACGATCATCTGGTCCGGTGTGGTGTCATACATTGCATTGAAAATTGCTGATGTCTTTTGCGGCGGAATTCGATCCACAGAAGACGAGGAAATACAAGGGCTTGACGTGGCCGACCATGGTGAGGAAGGTTACCAGCTCTAACCCGCAGGGGCTTTGACCCATCACCGGCTGCGCCGTGCTTTG
>DPAW01000306.1:0-1284 GCA_003517285.1 Verrucomicrobiales bacterium | reverse complement strand
TTCGGAGTACACGGTGTGGGCGGGATTGTAGGTGCCTTGCTCACGGGTTTGTTCTTCATTAAGGCGGACACTGGTGCTGAATACATTGAGAATAATCTTAAGGGGCAGATTGTTAGCGTGATTGTCACGATCATCTGGTCCGGTGTGGTGTCATACATTGCATTGAAAATTGCCGATGTCTTTTGCGGCGGAATCCGATCCACAGAAGATGAGGAAATACAAGGGCTTGACGTGGCTGACCATGGTGAGGAAGGTTACCAGCTCTAACCCGCAGGGGCTTTTACCCATCACCGGCTGCGCCGTGCTTTGACGCAGCCGGTTGAGGGTTAAAAATACAGATTTAGGCGATAGCCAAAACTAACAACAGAACACAAACAAACAGCAAATGAGCAAACATAAGTTGGAATACATCTGGCTCGATGGCTACAAGCCTACCCAGAGCCTGCGCAGTAAAACCATGATCGTGGACGATTTCAGCGGCAACCTCTCGGATGCCAAGCAATGGTCTTTTGACGGTTCCTCCACCGAGCAAGCCGACGGCAATGCCTCCGATTGTCTCCTAGAACCAGTGGCCGTGTACCCTGATCCCGATCGCTTCGGCGGTAATGGCTGGCTCGTGATGTGCGAGGTGCTTAATGCTGACGGCACCCCGCACGAGTCCAATGGCCGTGCTACGATTGACGATTCAGACGACGATTTCTGGTTCGGTCTGGAACAGGAATACACTCTGATTGATACGGAAACAAACCTGCCGTTGGGCTTCCCGAAGAACGGTTTCCCTGGTCCGCAAGGCCCATATTATACCTCTGTGGGAGCGCGCAATACTTATGGACGTGAGATTGTGGACGAGCACTTGCACCTGTGTCTTGAGGCCGGCCTGAATGTCGAGGGCATTAATGCCGAGGTAATGGCTGGTCAATGGGAATTCCAGATCTTCACCAAGGGCGCTGCCGAGTGCGGTGACCAGATCTGGGTGGCTCGTTACATTCTCGAACGCACCTGTGAGAAGTATGGTGTGGCAGTGGATTTCCATCCGAAGCCGGTGAAGGGTGACTGGAATGGTTCCGGTATGCACGCGAACTTCTCCTGCGGTGCTATGCGCGATCCTGGTGGTGAGGAAGTGCACACGAAGATCTGCGAAGAGTTTGGTAAGAACATTCAGGAACACATCGCGGTTTACGGAGCGGATAACGATCAGCGGTTAACCGGTCTTCACGAGACTCAGTCGATCGATAAATTCAGCTATGGTGTGTCCGATCGTGGAGCTTCCATCCGTATCCCGGT
>DPAW01000001.1 GCA_003517285.1 Verrucomicrobiales bacterium | reverse complement strand
AGATGCGAGGTGACGCTGGCAATGTTGATAATGCTACCCTTGCCGCGCTTGCACATGGCCGGGCCAAATTCCTGGCAGGGCAACAGCAGCCCGCCGACGAGGTTCAGATCAAACACCTTCGCCCAAGCGGGCAGGGGGATGTTTTCAAACGGCATCTCCGGCGTGACGGTGGCATTGGGATCATTGCCGCCGGCAGCATTGAGCAACACCGACGGTGCGCCGAGCGTCTCGGTCACTGCCTCGTGGCAGGTCTTGAGACTGTCCGGACTCATGGCGTCGCAGGTGAAAAATTGCGCGGTTCCGCCGGCTTCGGTGATTTCCTGAACGCGTGCCTCACCGCGTTCGGCGCTCCGGCCCACCACGGCAATTTTCGCCCCAGCCTCAGCCATTGCCACGGCACAAGCCCCGCCGAGGGCGCCGGTGGCGCCGATCACCACAGCTACTTCATCGGTTAGATCAAATAAACTCATTAACGGGCGACCTTGCCCGATGGGTTTGAGGGCGAAAAGAAAATAACGGTTGGCGACAGGGCGCGCGACCGTTAGCTTGCCGCCGATGAGCGATTTGCCCCAACCGGAGGTGGTGATTACCCACGAGAGCGATCTGGACGGCTTTGTGTCCGGTCACCTGCTGCAGCGGCTGGCGAACCTCCTGTTCGGAGGCCCCACAAAATTGCAGGCGTGGAACTACACTAACTTTGAGAAACGCCCACTGCGCGAGGATTGTGCGTGGGTGTGTGATCTGAATTTTTGCAAACGTATGGATCGCGACAACTGGCTGATCGTCGATCATCACCGCACCGATCATCAGCCGGAGAATGCGCGGTTGATTCTGGACCACGACAAATCCGCTAGTCTTCTGTGCTACGAACTCTGCAAGGAACACGGTCTGGGCAATGAGAAGCTCGACCGGCTCGTGCACTACACCAATGTGGGCGATTTGTACATCACTGATGATCCGGATTTCACCGAGGCCATCGATTACGGCAGCCTCATCAAGCAGTACATGTTCTGGAATATCGCAAAGCTTATCGAAGGCGATTTGGAGTCGTTGGTGGATCACCCGTTGCTGAAGGTTATTCGAACGCGGCGCGGAGTGGAAAACCCGATCGGCTTTGAATACGCAAAGGCGAATCTCAAACCACTCTCGGACACCGTAGCCATGGTGGAATCGCCCATCGGCGATACGAACGCCGTGGTCCATCGCATCCTCGAGGAAGAACTCACGCCCCATCCGGTGATCCTCACCGCCAGCACCTTTAATCGTTCCGTTAGCGTGAGTCTGCGCAGTCGCAATGGCGAGGCGTTGCCGGTGGCCAAGCTGCTGCAGGGTGGGGGTCACCCCAACGCCTGCGGGGCCGGTTTGCCTAAGCACATTCAGCGCATTCCGGATGCCATTGAGTATTTGAAGAAGACGCTGAACCCCAAGCCCGGCGGCGATGGGCTCACGAGCCTGGGTGATTTGCTGGACGGCTAGTTCGCGTCCAGCCAGTCCTTCATTTTTCGTAGCGCGGCGGCGCGGTGGCTGAGCATGCCTTTGATCTCTGCGCCGAGTGTGCCGAAGGTGTCCACGAAGTTCTCTGGCACAAACAGCGGGTCATAGCCGAATCCTTCACTGCCTGCGGGGGCCTTGGCGATGTGGCCTTCGCAGGCGCCTTCGAACAATTCTGGTTGTCCATACGCTCCCGCGCGAGCTAATGCCAAAACGCATCGGAAACGCGCTGTGCGTTGATGTTCTGGCCTGCCGTCAAGCGCGGTCAGCAGTTTGGCGTTGTTGGCTTCATCGGGGCTGTTGCCTTCAGTGGTGTCGCTGGCGTAGCGGGCGCTTCGCACGCCGGGTGCGCCGTCTAGCGCGTCCACCTCTAGCCCGGAATCATCGGCCAATACCCAGCCCTCGGCAAAGTCTTCGTGATGCTTGAGCCAATCGATGAGTGACAAGGCCTTCTTTACAGCATTGCCGGCAAAAGTGGCGGCGTCTTCCTCGACCCCAGGCGCGTCGGGATAGTCCTTAAGTGTACGACAATCGAAGTCGTCGCCGAGCAGCGCCTGTATTTCCTCCGCCTTGTGGGTGTTGCCACTGGCGATGACAATGCGCGTGGGCATCAACCTTTGGTCACGCCGTTGAGCAGATCTTTGATGCCGCCCAAGGACCCAAGCACGCCGGTAGCCTCGTATGGTACATATACGACCTTATTGTCCTTGCCGGAAGTCATTTCCTTAAGACTTTCAAGGTAACGTACAGCCACCAGATATTGGGCAGGGTCGCTGCCGGTGGCTGAGAGGCCTTCTTGTACAAGTTGAATAGCGTTACGTTCTGCTTCTGCTACCCGAATACGAGCCTGTGCTTCGCCATCGGCTTCGAGAATCGCAGCTTCGCGTTCACCTTCGGCACGTTTGATTTGAGACTCGCGAATACCTTCGGCCTCAAGAATGGCAGATTTCTTTTCGCCTTCCGCATTGAGAATGGCGGCACGTCGATCGCGCTCGGCGCGCATTTGTTTTTCCATCGCCTGCTGAATGTCGTGCGGTGGGGTGATATCCTTGAGTTCAACGCGGTTGACCTTCACACCCCACTTGTCGGTGGCATCGTCCATGACTTGGCCAAGTTCGCTATTAATCTTGTCGCGTGAAGTGAGGCACTCGTCCAGGTCGAGTTTACCGACAACATTACGCAGGCTGGTTTTGCAGAGTTTTTCGATTGCGTCAGGCAAGTTCGCAATCTCGTAGACCGCGGCGTGGGTGTTAGTGATCTGGAAATAGAGCATGGCATCGATTTCGATGGTCACATTGTCTTTAGTGATCACATTTTGTTTGGCAAAATCGAAAACTTGTTCGCGCAGATCAATGGTTGTTCGTTCGGCAGTTATTACGTACTCAATGCCACTGACATCTGTTTTTTTGTAACGCCAGTGGATCGGGCGGGGGCGATCCATTACGGGGATGATGAAGTTTATGCCGCTAGTGAGGGTTCCTTTATATGACCCAAAGCGTTCAATCACCATTGATTCCTGCTCTTTAATAATTTTAACACAGCTTACGATAGCAGCAACGACCACTAGGGCGAAAATTCCGGCTATTGCTGTTAAGAACGTACTGCCGAACATTGGAGTAATAATGTTTTCCATAATTTTAGGGGTTTTCACTAATGCTTACCACGGCCTTACTGCCTTCCACTCGGAGGACGGTGACCCGTGAACCTTCTTCAATAACGATATTTTTGTCTGATACAGCGCGCCAAGATTCACCGCCGATTTTTACCCGACCTTGACCGGAATTGGAATCGATGGTCTCGGTTATGGTTCCCGGCTGGCCTTCGTAACGTTCCACGCCGGACTCCAATTCCTTATTGGGGTTGACCATTAATTTCTTCCATAGTGGACGAACGATCAAAAGAAGTAGTAAGGAGCTGGTGCCGAATGAAACTAGTTGCCAAGAAGTTGAAAAACCGGCTTTGGCCATTACAGCGGCTATCAGGCAACCCAAGCCGATTGGGCCGGCAAAGAAGCTGACGGAAAATATTTCCGCTAGGATTAATGCTGCTGCAATAATGATCCAAATTAACCAATCCATTTCTTTATAATTTCATTTAATGCCGCCTACGTGTCAATCAGGGGTTATGCCGGTTGAGCTTCACGGGTTTCTCGGCATTTTTGCGCATTTTTAGGTTCAGCAATTCCACTCCCACTGCGAAGGCCATGGCAAAGTAGATGTAGCCTTTCGGAATGTGAAAGCCCATGCCTTCGCCAAGCAGGGCGGTGCCGACTAGGATCAGGAAACTCAGAGCGAGCATTTTGATGGTGGGATTGTTTTCGACAAATTCACCGATGGCCTCCGCGGCCAGCATCATCACGCCAACCGCGATGACGATGGCGATGACCATCACCGGGATATGCTTGGCCATGCCGACGGCGGTGATGACGGAGTCCAGCGAGAACACCAGATCCAATACGGCGATCTGAGCCAACACAGAGCCGTATGTTGCTACGGTGGTGGATTGCTCTTCTTCCTTATTGCCGGAAAGCGAGTGATGGATTTCTTGCGTGGATTTCCAAATGAGGAATAACCCGCCGAAGAGGAGAATTAAA
>DPAW01000295.1:4064-6263 GCA_003517285.1 Verrucomicrobiales bacterium | reverse complement strand
TGAGTGATGGGTGTATTCGTTGGTGATATAAAAGTCAGAAATCCTTTTGGCTGGGCCAAGTCTTTCCTTAACCCATATGTTGTTGTCAATTTCGCGTTCCAGCATTTCTTGGGGTTTTCGGGCTCCATCGCGAGTGAGGTATTTTCCTTCAGCAACTATTCCCAGACTCACCCGATTATCGTGGAGTGGAATCCACCAGAACCATCCCTTATTTGGGACAAATGCGACCACCGTGGCTCCCTCATCAATCCCTTCCTGCCTAATAGCTCCCTCGTAATATGCCCAGGCCGCCACTTTATTTAAATAAGGGTCTCGTTCGCGCCAACCGTTGCGCGTTGCAGTAAATGCCTCTTTGCCTGTGGCATCAAAGGTGAGTGGAGCAAAAAATTCTGTTTCCTCACCGCCTTTCGTCCTCGCTCTTACACCCACAACTTTATCTTCATCCCAAATCAACTCTTTTACCGCTATTTCTTCTATGACCTCGGCTCCCTTATCTCGCGCATTATCAAGAAGCATAAGGTCAAAGTCCGCTCGCATCACCTGCCAAGTTTGGGCGACAGTGTCACGGTCGTATCGATTGAAAAAGTAAAAGGGCTGACTCGCGTCTCCTTCCGGTGAAATAAATTGAACGCTATACTTTTTGACGAAAGCTGAATCTCTTAGGCGATCTACCATTCCAAGACGTTCAAGAGAGGGGAACGTAAAGGGGATCAGAGATTCACCGATGTGGTACCGAGGGAATTTCTCCCGCTCCAAAACTAAAACTCTACGACCATTTTCAGCTAAGATAGTGGCTGCTGATGAGCCAGCTGGTCCAGCTCCGATTATAATTACATCGAAATGATTGTTTTGCATCATATTAACTTCTCACAAATTATACTGGTGGCAAAATTTCAACTATCTCCGCCAGATGATTCCCGTTTAGATCCCGGTGGATGTTGCACCGGCCGTAAAGTTCAGTGGAGGCGTCCAGACCGAACGCTTCGGTAATGAGCGGATCGGATTGCACCTTGAAATAGGCCTGTGGGCAGCTCTCGTGGCGGATAGCGTGTTCGTTGAGGATCGTGCCCAGGGGCACACTTTCGCCGAGTACCAACGCGCGCGCCTGTTCCGGAAAATGCTCGAGATGAATCGCGATCGCGCCGAACTCCACCGGCTTGTTATCCTCGCCGGCCTCCAGCACCACCTCGCGCTTGTAACTGGCCTCGGATTCCTCACGGCCTAGCAGGCGCAGATGAATACGGTCGCCATGAAATTCCTCCAGCGTGGGTGTCATATCATCGTCATGCACCAGCAGGCGGCGGTAGGGTTCGGGCATCTCGCTACTATCGATCAGCAGGAGGTCTGGCGCAGCCTCGCCGGCACGCTGGTAAAACTCCAGCAACGGGCGGGCGGCATCTTCAAGTGAAAGGCTTGGGGCTGTTTCAGGCATCTGAATGATCAGGCGTAGCGGGCATTGCGATGTTCGGGTAGGAAAAATTCATGGAGCAACCGGTCAACCTGCAGCAGGCCCTCGCGGTTGATGTTCACGCGATCGCCTTCGATGGTCAGGAACCCCCAGTCGGCAATGCGCTGGAGCGGTTCGGCAAAACGCTCGGCGGGGTTGGTTCCGAATTTGTCAGTGAAATATTGTAGGCTCACCGAGCCGAGCTTGAGCTGCAGAATAAATTCTCGAATGAGCCGTTCATCATCACCGGGCGTCAATGCGCGGTACACCGGTAAGTCGCCATTGCCCAGCTGTTCTACGTAGGGATCGAAATCGTGGTGGTTTTGATAATGCGTGCCGCCGATGTGGCCGAAGGACGCTACGCCCACCGAAAGCAAATCCGCTCCCGCCCACAGTTGATCGCGGTACTCGAAAGTCACCTTGGAGGAATCCTTCACCGCCGTGTACGCACTAGTGACGGTGTAGCCGTTCTTGGCCAGCTCGTTGTAAGCGTAATCGGTCCAGCGCCGTTTGGTGTCCCAGTCGGCCACCGGCGCGGCGAGTTTGCCCTCCTCCTTCATGCGCTTGTAAATGGTGGTGTTGTACGGCACCTCCATCTGGTAAACCGTGATGCTGTCCGGTGCCATCTCAATGGCCTTGGCCACGCAGGCTTTCCAGTTGTCCTCCGTCTCGTCCAACATGCCGGCGATCAGATCGATATTGATCTGTTGGAAACCCACCTCGCGGGCGTATCCATATGCACGATCAATCTC
>DPAW01000295.1:0-3689 GCA_003517285.1 Verrucomicrobiales bacterium | reverse complement strand
ACGCCCAAGCTCAGACGCGTCACGCCGACCTCATGCAGCGTTTTCAGTTTCTTGTTCGTCAACGTGCCCGGCTCGCACTCGAAGGTCACCTCCTTAACCTCGTCCCATGGCAACAACCTCTTCATGCCATCGGTAAGATGAAACAACTGGCTGCTCGAAAGATAACTGGGCGTGCCGCCGCCAAAATAAACGAAGCTTGGTTTGCGCCCGCCGATAAACGGCTTGTTCACATAAATCGTCAGCTCCTCCAACATCGCGTCGAGGTAGCTTCTAATGGATTCGGAATTCTTGTCCGTGTACACGCGGAAATAACAAAAGTGGCAACGCTTCCGGCAGAACGGAATATGCGCGTATACTCCCAGCGGCGTGTCCACCGCCGGCTCTCGCTCCATGGCGAACTCAATTTCCGGTAGAGATTCTTTCTTCCAAAATGAAAACGGCGGATAGTTGGAGACAAAATAATTGCCGACAGTGGTCTGTGTTTCCAACGGCGGTTTACTGGGTGTGGGAGGAGCGGAAGTACTCATTATTTTACCTTCACTCCGAAGCAATACACGGTGCCGTCCTCGCTGCCGATGACTACTTTTCCACCAGCCACCGCCGGCGACGCAGTGATCGAGTCATCCGTTTCATAGCTCCACAATTGTTTCCCTTGATCCAGCGAAACCATGTACAGGCGGCCATCATTGGAACCTACCAACACTTTGCCGTCGCACACCACCGGCGAACTGTTCACCTGCCCGCGTGTGGCAAAGGTCCAGACCGCTTCGCCATTGTCGCGCCGCAGACAATGCAGGCGTTTATCCTGTCCGCCAAAGAGCACACGATCCTTGGTCAATGCCGGCGAGGAGGAATACGGAAAGAGTCGGTCCTTGTAATTCCACACAATCTTACCGGCCTTCAGGTCGATGCAGAGAAATTCATTGTCGTGATGCCCCACATACACGCGGCCCGCATCCGCCGCCACACTACCGATGATATAGGAATTGGCATTAATTACCTTCTCGCGTTCACCCTTGGTTATATCAATCACATGCAGTAATGCATCGCAGCCTCCAAACATAGTGCGGCCATCCGTCAATGCCGGTGAACCATTGATGTAATTCTCCGATTCATATTCCCAAACCTTCTCGCCCGTTTTGGAATCCAGACAGTAGAGGAAAAAATCGTGACTTCCCACCAACACATAGGTCTTCTTGCCGTCGGGTGACTTGGTCCAGTTCGGAGCGCCGGTAATCTGGTCTCCCGTTTCAAACTTCCACAACTCCTTGCCCGTCTTCGCATCCAGCGCATACACGAACCCATCCACTGACCCTGTATACACGCGCCCATCCAGCACCATCGCCGAAGCCTCAATCGGATCGTTGCAGGTAAAATCCCAGGCCTGTTTGCCGGTGGCGAGATCGATGGCATAGAGTTTGCCTTTGAGCCCCTTATTTCCGTCGTCATCACCGCCCACATAGACCATTCCATTGGCGATCACCGCCGATGCCTTTACCGGCCCCTTGGCATCAAACTTCCACAATAACGAGAGCTTCTCTGGCAACTTCCCCGCCGCCGCCCCGGTCAACCCCCGATCCCCCCGAAACAACGGCCAATCCGCTGCCTGCAATCCGGGAATTAACGCTATCATCAAGGCCACAAAACCAAGCCGTTTTAGGAAAAAAACTTTCATACTCATCTGACGCCAAGGAGTCCCCTGCGTTCAGGTAATCTCTGAGAAACCCACCGAAAAGGCAACCCAAAAAGTACGTGCACGTACTATTTTGGCTCATGTGTTGATTCAGGAGGGTGGTGATTCGAGCTGTTTGTTGGTTTCTGGCATACAGACTGCTGTGAAACGGCAATGGAACTGTGTGAAAACAGACCGAATTAGTTATGGAAATCGATTCCACCAGTGCTGTTAGGGCGATTAATGCGTATCAGTCGCACGTGAAAAATGCGACTGAAAGCATGGAGCGTATTGGTTCGGGAAGCACGCTGTCGCCAGTTGATGATGCGGGCAGAGTGGTGGTGGCCAGTCGTTTGGAAACGCAAACGACCCGGGTTAATTCAGCGCGCAGTAATGTGGCGAATTCGCTTTCCAAGATCCAGACTGCTGATGGCTATTTGGAAAACGTGACCAACGCTCTTCAACGTATGAGCGAACTGGCCACCTTAGCTATGGATAACACCAAATCCGCCACGGATAAAAAGAATTACAACACCGAGTTTCAGGATCTTAAGGCCTATATTCGTGATGTGGCTACGCGTCAAATGAACGGTCAAAACCTACTTGACGGTAGTTCACAAAGTGTGATCTCGGACGATAGAGGAAATTTTTATTCCTACAACAACGCTGATCTAACTGCCGCCGCCCTCACCGATCTCACCACCGGCGATGTGGATTCAGTGAATCAATGGGAAACTTCAATCAATTTATGGAAGGTTTCCAAGGCCGGGTACACCATAAATTCTACGGCTTGGAAACTTGGGGAGGATGCCTATGAGGTGGTCGCCGATGGAGTGACGATCAATCGGCTCAAGAAAGATCTCTGGTATAACGGAGGCAACACCGACGGTTCGTGGTCGGCGACAGATAATGGTGGCACGAAGTACCCCAAACATTCCTTTGTGAAAACTGGGGTGGGATCGGGGACACAGAATGTTTTGACGATGCCGTATTGGACGACTGGTACTGGTTATCTTTGGGCAGAGGAAATCACGGATGGATCTAAATATCTTACTGAAGCCAACCCCATGGCGGCGCCACTGGGGAATTTGCAGGCCGGCGATTTTACTTTTCTGAGTTCCGGATCCTTCACGACAGCCAATCCCAATACCAACACAATTGATCCTCCGAGCACCACGGAATTTACCTCGGGAAGTTTTGTTGCCAGCGATCCCGGTTTGGGAGCCAGTCAAACTGCTGTGTCTGCAGGGGATTTTATCACTGTGAATCCCGCCTCTGAAGATACGGGAGCCACCTACTATGCGGCCGGATCCATCGTGTCTTCCGATCCCACTGGGGTGGACGCGGGTGCCTCTGAGGTCGCTCATGCGCACGTGCTAACTTCACTGGGAGCCGGCACAGTGATTTCCAAGATTAAGACTGCATTGGGGCAGGTGACCACGGATCGATCGAGTTTAGGGGCCGCTGGGAGTCGGTTGCAGCGGATCAACGAACATCTTTCATTGCTTGGGGAAAATCTGGCTCAAGCCGTGAGTCGTATGAAAGACACTCAGGTGGCGGAGGAAAGTACTCGTCTGGCCAAACACCAGATCCTTGTTCAATCCTCGTTGGATATGGTTGATAAGGCTCGCATTGTGAATGAGAACAACCTGCGGTTGTTGATGAACTATTAGCCCATGACGTCCAGCAGTCCACCGCGGCTTTCATCGTTTTTGATTGGGGCGATCTTTACGAACCGGTTTTCATCATCGGTCGTTACCAGGAAATCTCCCTGAATGCCCTGTTTGGAGATAAATGGGTGCAGCACTTTGATTGGGAGCTGGATAATCCGGCCATCAGCAGCCTCGGCCACTACATGCCGTGCGCGTCCACGGTAATATTCCTCCACTTGGTGCGGGGTAAGCTGCAGTGATAAGGAGATTTGTTTCACGGGCGCTGCCCAGCAAAATTCAGTTCCAATCGAAAATCAACCTTCGCTTTTCTCCTGCCCTTGAAATAAGTTGTGGGAAAAGGTAAA
>DPAW01000322.1 GCA_003517285.1 Verrucomicrobiales bacterium | reverse complement strand
CAGGACGGCTTCATGAAAACGATGGATAAAGCCTTACGCCGTATGGGTGAGCTAGCCATGCTCGCGAAGGACGGTACGAAGTCTCAATCTGACTTGAATCTTTATCAAAAAGAATTCAAGCAGTTGCAAGACTACGTGGATAATACACGAACCAAAGATTACAACGCCGTATCCATGTTTGGTTCGGCAACTCTTAATGTAACCGTTGATTCTGAAGGAAACACTTTTTCGATGCCACCAATCGACTTAGGAGCAGGGACAACTGTAGGAGCTTACAGTGCGGCGGTTTCCGCTGCTGTTATGCTTACCACTTCTACATTGGCAGGAGTAGCACTGGAGGCCGTAAAGTCAGCTATTAGCCAAATCGCGATTGACCGCGCTCAGTTGGGTGCTGTCCAATCTCGGTTGAACTTCACGAACGATCAGCTGAATATCACCAAAGAGAACCTCCAGTCAGCAATTAGTCGCGTGGCGGACGTTGATGTTGCCACCGAGGCCACAAATTACGCCCGCTATCAGATTCTGGTACAATCTGGTACGCAGATGCTTACTCAGGCCAATAATCTGCCTAATGCAGCATTGCAGTTACTGCGACAATAATTGTTTCAAAATGGCATTCCCTTAAACCGGTAAATGGATTAAGCCGAACCGGGAAGTCAGTTGTTAATTGTTGGGTTAGTGCCGGTCGGTAGGTTTTCAAAAACCTCCGGCCGGCTCGATTTTACATCCTCCCTGATAAACCCACTCTCACATCACCGGAGGGGGTATAGAGGCAAGGCCCAGGGTCGCCTTAGTCACAACCTGGGAAGGGTATCGCAAAATGGATATCAAGGCCGGCCAACCTAGCTGAAGGCGGCTCAGGCGTGCGCGCCCAGGCCTCTCCGCAATGTTGCTTGGTGCAGGACTTCCTTTTCACCCGGATAAACTGGGCCCTGCACCTTGTAAATGCTACCTGACCAACCGCCACTGCCTAACTAAAAATAGGTAAATAAATCATTAAACAGGTAAATCACCAAAAAATAAACCGCATATTTATTATATTTAATTGTTTTTCAATTTTTAACCGAAAATAAAACTTGGCCCGCTATTTGCTGCTCAAAGGACACTAAGTTGTGCATAGAAACGAAGGAACGAATATGAGCCAGGATAACGCTACCCCCAGTCCGCTCGATGCCCTGCTACAGCAGGCCGATGCCTGCTACGCCCAAGACGACCACATTGGCGCAATCGCCCCATTGGACGAAGCCCTCCAACTCACCGATCGGCACCCGATGATTCTGCGAGCCTTGGGCACGCAATTATTTTTGGCCGGCCGCTATACCTGGTCGCGCACGCTTTTCCAAGAACTCACCAACGCACAACCCGAGAATGTGGAGGATCACATCCACCACGCCATTGCCTCCTATCACGATGGAGATGCCGATACCTGTGCAGCGGCTCTACAACAAGCTCTGGCCTTGGATCCCACCCATGCCGATGCACTTCGTCTAACCGCGGATCTGGATGTCGCTGAAGGGCGCTACGAAATCGCCAGTCAGAAATACGAGCGGATCGCTGAAGCGCACGGAATCTCTGTGCAATCCCTGCACGCTTTGGCTTATTGCCAGTTCAAAACCGGCGACCTGACACGCTCAGAAAACACCTATGAACAGCTGCTCGAGTTCAATGCGGAAGATAATCTGGCTCAGGACAACCTGCAAGCCGTCCGAACCGCCATGGCTCAACAGGAGAATAACGTGGCAACTGTAGAGAACAAACCCAGTGAAACCTTGGCTACCCCCGCCTCAGCGGCGGAGTCGGCTCTGGAACAGGCGGATTTCTTTATGCAGGCAGGAAACTCCACGGCCGCTCTTGAGGAATTGAACCAAGCGGTGCTGGCCGATCCTCAGGATGCTGAGTTGGTGGAAGGCTACGGAGCCCTTTTGTTTAACCTACGGAATTTTGAGGAAGCCCGGAATCAATTCCGGCATCTGATCGAACTCGCCCCATCAGATGCCAACGCTTACACGAGGCTGGCGATGACCTGTTATGAACTGGATCGTTTGGAGGAATTCGAAAGCGCTCTGGGTCTGGCCATGGAAATTGAACCGGAGAATCTTGGGCTACTCCATTTCCTTGGAAAGGTTAACTTGGAATCGGGTCGTTTTCTCGATGCCGGCCGGCTCTTTTCCAAGCTGGTGGAATTGGAACCAGACAATCCGGAAAACCTTCTGGCCCTGGGCAAATGCTTAACGTTTGGTGAGGAAAAGAATGCGGCGGTGGAAACTTTTCAACGCGTGTTACTGCTCGATCCGGAAAACGAAATGGCGATCACCAATCTGGAAGCTTTGGGAGTTACCGAATGGGTCGAGCCAGCCGAACACGAGGAGCCAGCCGAATCCGTTGCAGAGGAAGTGGTCGGCACCGAAGAGCCTTTTCCGCCGGTGGCGGATATTCTCAAATCCATCGAGCAATGCCTGCAAACTGAGGATCTCCCTGGCGCCGTGGAGCTGTTGACCCAAGGGCTGGTCCATCATCCGGATGACTTGGACCTGTTGAATGCCCTCGGCAATTTCCATTATCAAACCGGCCGAGCCGAAGCCGCCTTAGCGGCCTTTCAGCGCAAGGTGGAATTGCAACCCGAAGATCCGGAAAACCATTTGCAAGTCGCGGGCGCGGCATTTGTGGTGGATAATTTTGAATTGTTCGAAACCCATTTGGAATATGTGTTGAAATCCCAGCCGGACAATCCCCAAGCACTCAAGCTATTGGCCTCGGCCAATTTCAAATCGAAAAACTATGCGGAAGCGGCCAAGCTTTATGTGCAACTGGCCGAGCATTTACCTGAAGACATTGAGGTGGTTCTCGCCTTGGGTGTCTGCTTCCATCACGAACAGGACTTAGAGACAGCACGGGCTTGTTTCAAACGCGCGCTCGAACTCGATCCCTATAACGATATCGCCGCTGAAAACCTTAAGGCGCTCCCGGCTGAAACTCCGACTGAGGAAACAACCGAGGCCACCGAGCTCGAACCCCAAATTGAGGTTGCTGCGAAACCAACCCTCAAGATCCCCGGGGCAGCCGCTGTGGGCAATCTCGCTCAAGCCCAGAAACTTCTGAGCCAAGGCCGTCGCATGGAGGCCTGGAATGCCACACTGGAGGCGATTGAATTACGCGCTTTTCATCCGGAAGCCTATCTGCATTTAGCGGAGATCGCCTTAGATGCCGAAGATGAACAACAGGCCTTGGCCTGTCTAGAACGGCTCATCAAACTCACCCCTCAGTGGGAGGTAGCCAAACAAGCTTGGCAATCGCTGCAGCAAAAAACCGACCTCACCACTTCCACCCAAGATTGGCCGGCTCTTCCAGAACTCACCGAGGAGCCCCGTCTGAGCGTCAGCATGATCGTGAAAAACGAGGAGCGATTCCTCGATCAATGTCTGGCCGCCCTCGATGGCGTGGCGCATCAAATTGTGGTGGTGGACACCGGCTCCACCGATCGCACGGTGCAAATCGCCAAGGCTCACGGGGCCGAAGTACATCATTTCGATTGGTGCGATGATTTCGCCGCCGCCCGCAATTTCGCGCTCGAGCATGCTCGAGGTGATTGGGTGCTGGTGTTGGATGCGGACGAGGTACTCACTGCCGAGGGTCTGAATGGGCTCCGGCAGGATATAGCCACGCCCAACCTCATGGGCTGCCGCATTCGGTGCGTGCATCTCGAGCCGAACCCCAATGGCGGCTACCAGCCCATGGCCGATGCGTGGCATTACATTCCCCGCCTTGTGCGAAACGCACCGGGCCTGCATTTTGTGGGCATCATTCACGAACAAATCTTCTCATCCACCGAGGTGCGAGCGAAGGATTGGCAGATGAAAACGGGCTTTGGAAAAACAGCTCTGGATCACTACGGATACGCCCAGGAAATCAAGACCAGCCGCAATAAGATTGAGCGGAATATCACGCTGTTAGAACGCGCTCTGGAAGATTCGCCTCAGGAACCCACGTTGCTCATGAGCTACGCCTTGGATCTCTACAATCGTGGTGATGTGGAAAAGGCTTTGGAGATCAACCGACAGGCATTCCAGATCGTTTCTGAATATCCGCCCGACGGCATTTCACCGGAGGTGCGGGAGCGATTGCTCAGCGTCTTTTCCAATCTGCTATTGCAATCTGAAATGCACGAGGAACTCATCGAGGTTGCCGAAAGCCCCTTGGCCAAGGATTGCGGTCCCACCAGCTCCATCTTATTCATGTATGCTCTGGCGCTCTTCAAGAGTGGCCGAGTGGAGGACGCTGTGGATCCCCTGCGCGAATGCGTTGCCAAGCAGGGCGAGCAGACTTATTGCGCGCCGTTCCCGGGTTCCACAGGTGCGGCTCCACATCATTTGCTGGCGGATTGTTTGGCGAAACAAAACCATGCCGATGAGGCATTGGAACAGTACCGGACCGCCTTGGATTTGAAGCCGGACCATGCGGGCGTCCGCCATGATTTTGCCCGACTGCTCACGCAGGAGGATCGGCCGAAGGAAGCCATTGAACTCCTGCACCAAGCAATTCAACTGGGAACGATGAACGTAACACTTTGGTCGTTAGGTAGCCAGATTGTCAACGGGCACCTAACCGATACGGACATCGCCTTACGCTGGACCGATTGCGCCATCCAGGAGGATCTCACCCATCCGGAGATTCGCAAGCAACGCGGGATTGCCCTGCTCTCGGCCGGCCAATTCACTGAAGCGCTGCCGTATTTCACCGACGCCACGCAACCGCATCATCCCTTGAATGAAGCGGGGCAAATCATGTGCAACGTGATGACCGGCAAACCGGGAACGCTATCCGATCCGGCCAATGAAGAGACCGTGAGCACCGCTTTCGTTAACTGGTATCGCCGGCTGCTGGAACGCGGCCAGGAACAGGCGGTGCGTGAGGTGCAAAATCGGCTGGATAAACTAGCGACCGCTCTGCCCACCGCCGTTTCCATCCTGCGCGAAGCCTTTGCCGAAGCGGAGTAAGCGCCAGCAGTTACTTGGAAATAAATTTGCTGGTGCCGCTCCCGGAGTTGTGGTTAGGGCCGTCCATGACGGTAAAGGTCCAACTGCGTTCGCCGCGTTGTTTGACAAACTCCCGAATCTCAATGGCGCCCGGCGGCTGAACCGATTGCCAGTGGATAGATTTGGCCTGCGGATTCCATTGGCCCACGAAATGGTGCACCGGGCCATCTTCAAAGAAGTACGCATAACGATAATGCTTCTCCACCGCATCCCAAGTTTTTACCCATAAAAAATATTCCGGTCGGTTTTCGGTGTATACCACGCCTTCGTTGATGAGACACCGGCCACTGCGCGTCCAACGCATACGGCTTTGGCCTTTAAGTTTCACATCCCCGCTGTCGCTCTTAATGGTTTGCAACTCCTCCCAAACCCCGGCCTGACCGAGGCGCGCCATCTCCGGCAAGGGCGGAAAGGCTCGCGGCGGCTGATCTATGGTTTCCCCAAGAAAATTCGCCGTGCTACGACCGTTGCTGATAGCTTGTCCTTTTTCGGTAATGTTGTAGGTAAAAATTTTATCGGTGAGCTTGGGAAACGTCTCGGTCATGGTGAATTCCAAGCCCGGGATGTTGCTTGGGAAAATAAGCCCCCAGTCGAGACGACCCTGATTGGCCCGCCAATTTCCCGCAAAGCCCTGTACGAGCCCATCATCCTGAAACCACACGCTCTGGTATTGGTTGGTGGGGGCCAGTTCGTTAAAGTGTTTTACCACCAGATTATGCTTCATGTTATCGCCGGCGCGCACTTCGGATTCGATCAGTAAATGATGTCCTTTGAGTCCCCAAGTCGCATGGCTCACCGCAGTGGTGAGGTTTGTCTTGCCATCGGGCGTGATCACCTTATTTGCCTGCTCCCAAAAACCGGGGGTTTCAAAGACATTCAATTCCGGTCGAGCGCTGGTGTTGGCATTGAAATTCTCCCGAGGCTGACTGGTTTCGGTGTTATCCTTACCACAGCCGGCCAGCACCAAAAGCACCAGCAGTTTGATCCCCTTTTTCACAGGGCCCAGTATAGCTGCCCGGTAAAAATGACGCGATTTTTTCAAAAATTATCTCGCGCAAGTTATTCACAGTCGTAAAATCGACGCATGCAAAACTCCGCAAGCTAGTAGGCTTGATCCCCTGTAACTCTCTTCTCCGCTTGTGCGTAAACCATAAAAAATATGAAAATCATGCTAAAAACCACGTTTGCTTTAACATGGGGCTGGCTTGTCGCCGCCATTCTCACCTTAAATATTTGCCTAGACTCGGCAAATGCTCAGGGAAAACTACCGAATAACACGCGCCATCTACCAAAGGACGCCACCGCCATTATTTCCGTCCGCATTGGGGATTTGCTGAAAAAAGGCGGTTATGACGAATTCCTTCAGTCTGACCTCGTTAAAATGGCAAAAGCTGAGATGGTTGACAATGAACTCGCTCTTAAGATTCTTGATGATCCCGAGGCCAGTGGCATTGATCTTGGCGAGCCGATACATATCTTCATCAAACTTGGTGCTCCAGCCGAGGAATTTGGTGAGCCTACTGTAACCGGAGGTTTAATCACTTCTCTGAAGGATGCCAAAGCCTTGGACAAGGCAATCGATTTCATCACGGCTAAAGCAGGCTTACCGCTTATTAAGACAGCGCAAGAGGGCTACACCCAACTGAGCATGCCAGGCGCTCCCGCAACGATCGGTTGGACTTCCAAGGCAATGGTGGCCGTGGGCAGCAGCGATCCCAAACAAATGCAGAAAATTGCCAACCTTCTGGATAAGACGATCAATCGTAAGGCAAAGATCAAAGATGAACGTCTTGTATCTCTACTGAGCACCAAGGCCGATATGTCTGCATGGATTGAATATGATCAAATTATGGGTCTGATGTCCTCTATACCTGGAGCCGAAGACGCGTTTGGGTTAGGACTTACAGAGAAGCTTAGTAAAAATGCTGCCTACGCCCTCACCATGAATTTTGAAGCGGGCCGTATGGATATGGATGCTGTTGAATACAATGAAACAGAGCTGATTGAAGGAGATTTGAGTAGAGGAGGCTTGGACAAGGAACTGGTAGACCTCATCCCGAATAATTCAATTATGGCTATGGGTTTCGCCATGAATATGAAACCGATGCGGGAAATGATGACTAAGCATGTACTTCCCGAACTTCTGGCCACCGGAGATATCGAGGAGATGGTCGCTCAGGCTGAGGCAATGATCGGTCTCACTTTGGAGGAGTTAATGGAAATACCAAAGGGAGATTTCTTAGCCGTTTGGGATGGTCTAAAAATGGAGGAGGGCGATTTTGGACCGCAACCTTCTCCTCAGCTGATGCTGGGCATGACTGTTGAGAACCGCAAGAACCTCAATAAAATCATGAACAACCCGCAGGTCCAGGGACTCCTCCCTATGCTTGCGACGGTCGGAATGCAAATTGCGCAAACTGAGGAAGGCATCTTCCTGTGTAGCCGCAACCATGCAAATGCGATTAATAATGGCAAAAACGAAAACCCGATCAAAGGAAATCATCGTGACTTAATCAGTAAAAACGATTTTGGAGGCTTCTTCCGCTTTGCTCCCCTAGTAAAAGTAATTCGTGGCATGGTTCCTCCTGACGAAGCTGAGGTCCAAACGGTTTTGGGCGAATTGAACCGTCTGGACGAAATCACCATGAATGGATCGATGTTAAAGGATGGAAAACAATCATCCTCGATCTCCCTGACATTCAAGGATAAAAAAACCAACGCTCTTAGGCAACTCATCCAAACAGGCGAACGTATCTATAAACTCTCTCAAATGGCGGAAGCCGGACGGCCGGATTTTGAACTGGATGCCGAAGAACAGCCTAATGTTGCTGTGGAGTTGGAATAGTCCCGATTTTAAGATTACCACCAATATTACCGACCGTTTTTAACGGTCGGTAATTTTTTTGAAAAAAACTAAAGTTCCTCTTCATATTGCCGAAATACTTCTTGGATAGCGGAGAATAGCCAATCATGCAAGACGGCATAGGCAATTACAGCAACGCCTCCACAGAAATCGAGGCACTGCAGCAACAAGGCCTGCACTTCCAAAAACAGGGAGCGCACGGTTCAGCTGTATTCGTCTATCAGCGCCTGTTGGCCCTCGGGCAGGATGGCCCGGCCATCCGTTACAACCTAGGCTCCGCCCTGCTCCAGCTTCAAAACCCCGCCGAAGCGCTCGAACAATTCGAGGCCGGAATCCAGCTCTGTCCAAAGGAATCCGGCCTGCGCCTCGGGCTTGCCAATGCCCATAAACTCCTCGGCAACCCCGCTGCCGCCGAGGCTGCTCTCGAGCAGGAACTCGACCTCTGCCCCGAATCCATCCCAGCCGCCGTCAATCTAGGCTGGTTATTAGAGGAACAAAACCGCGTGCCCGAAGCGCTCGTCCAGTATCGCAAGGCCATGTATTACCAGCCCAACCATCCCGTGCTGCGCTGGAACCACGGCTTGGCCTGTCTGATGCTCGGCGATTACTCCCGCGGTTGGCGCGATTATGAACACCGCTGGGCCGCCCGGCAAAAAGCGAAGCCCACCGACGCCAGCCCCGAATGGCGTGGCGAACCCCTACGTGGCCGGCGCCTGTTGCTCCACAGCGAACAGGGTTTTGGCGATACACTGATGTTTGTGCGCTTTGCCCAAATGCTGAGCCACACCGGGGAAGTGCACCTCCAGTGCCAGCCGCAGCTCAAGCGATTGCTCTCACAACAAACCGGCCTGGCCAGCGTGGTGGGCACCAGTGATCCCGCTCCGGCTCACGATGTGCATGCCCCGCTCATGAGTCTGCCGCACCTCATGGGTTTGAATCAAGAATCTGAACTGAGCAGCCCGGCCTATCTGAAACCCGTGCAACGCTCCATGCAACCGCTCCCTAACGGTCACCGACCCGGTATCCAACGCGTGGGCTTCGTGTGGGCCAGCGCGCCCAACAGCGAAATCGCCGATAAAAAATCCATTCCGCTCCATCAATTCCGCGGTCTATTCGATACGCCGCACTGCCAGTTTTACGCACTGCACATGAACGCGAAGTCGAGTGAAGTGGCCGAGCTGCAGCGACATCCCAACGTGCACGACCTGCGTGAGTCGATTATTGATTTTGAAGACACGGCCGGTTACCTGAGCCAAATGGATCTGGTGATCACGGTGGACACCGCGGTGGCCCACCTCGCCGGAGCCTTGGGCAAACCGACCTGGACGTTGCTGCCCAATGCGGCCGATTGGCGCTGGCGCATGCATCGTTCCGACAGCCCGTGGTATCCTTCCATGCGTTTATTCCGCCAGCCAAGTGCGGGGGATTGGAATCGTGTGCTGGAGGAAATCAGCCACTGCCTTTTCAACCAGAGCGCCCAGCTTTCCACGCGCAAACTCGCCGGCCAATTGCAACCGGCCGCCGCGATCTAGTCAGCTCTGCATGACGGCCGATACCCATTGATCAAACAGGGTTTCAGGCAAAACGGATTGAAATCCGCCAGGCATGGCCTGGCCGCCGGAGCGGAAAGTGACCGGCAATTCCGCGGCCAAAGCCACGTTCCAGAGTTTGCTCAAGTCATCCGATTCATCGGTGTGCGTGAAGATCAGGCCAGCCAACGGCAACGCGCTGAAGACACGGGCCTGCTCAAGCAGCAGATCCAGATCGTACGCGCTGTTTAACACCAGCTGCACTTCCGCCGATCCGATGGGTTTCAGTTGGGCGGCCAGTTCTTCCACCGCCGAGGCCGTCGCCGGCACACCGGGCAGATCCACAAACCGCAGAGTATCTTCCGGCACATCCAG
>DPAW01000365.1 GCA_003517285.1 Verrucomicrobiales bacterium | reverse complement strand
CGGCATGGGTTCGCGGAGTTCATTGGGCACACGGGCGGGTGCATTGATTTTTACACGATGCGTTACGGCATTCAGCGGGATTGGTATCACGGCGAGAAACACGTGGATGAGTACGGATACGCGACGGATCTTATCACGGACGAGGCCGTGAAGTTTTTAAAGCGACAGAAAAAGGACCGGCCGTTTTTTTTGCATCTCGCTTACAACGCGCCGCACTTTGGGAAAGGCTGGGATCCGACGAAGGAACTGGCGGTCAATATCATGCAACCGCCGCCGGCAGATTTGGCGAGGGTGGGGCATATTAAGGATCCCGTGCGGCGGACGTTTGCGGCGAAGGTGGTGAACATGGACGACGGCATTGGCCGCGTCTTGGCGGCACTGAAGGCCAATGGGCAGGAGCGGGATACGCTGGTGATTTTTATGACTGATCACGGCGGTGATAATGAATTCGGCGGGAGCAACAAGCCGTTCCGCGGTGAGAAGGCCACCCTCTTTGAGGGCGGTATTCGAGTGCCCTGCCTGATGCGTTGGCCCGGCCGGATCAAGGCGGGCAGCACAAGTGACGAAATTCTGAGTGCGCTGGATTTGTTTCCCACGCTTTGCGCTCTGGCGAAAGTGGATGTGGCCGAGCGAAAACTGGATGGCGAGGATATCTCCGGCATCTTGACAGGCCTACAGAAGACCTTGCCGGCGAGGGAGTTGCTCTGGCATACGGGCATGCATGCGGAGCTGAAGCGTGGCACGTGGACGGCCCTAAGGCAGGGGGATTGGAAGTTTCTGGAGACCTCGATGGGCGACCAGTTTCTCTTTAACCTTGCACAGGATCCCCACGAGAAAGCGGACCTAAAGGCGCAGCATCCGAAGCTGTTCAATGATTTGCGAAAACGGCGGGATGTCTTATTAAAGGAGTGCCTGCCTAAATAAAAACGGGCGCCGGTAAGGGCGCCTGCTGGATAGATGGATTGCCGACCGATTAGGCGATCGATTTGCCGGTGCTTTCGAGGTCGTCGCAGGCTTCAACGAGGCGGGCGGCCATGGCTTCCTCAGCCTTCTTGAGATAGGAACGCGGGTCGTACACCTTTTTGTTGCCAACCTCGCCATCGATCTTCAGCACACCTTCCACGTTGGACATGATGTGGCTGGCGACGGGGCGGGTGAAGGCGTACTGCGTGTCGGTGTCGATGTTCATCTTCACCACACCGTACTCAAGCGTTTCCTTAATCTCGTGCTTTGCGGAGCCGCTACCGCCGTGAAAGACGAGGTCGAATTTCGCGCTCTCGCCATGCTTGCCGATCACGGCGTCTTGGCCTTGCTTGAGGATGTCCGGCCGCAGCTTCACCGCACCAGGCTTGTAGGCGCCGTGCACGTTACCGAAGGTGGCGGCAAACATGTACCGGCCAATGCCATTGAGGCTCTCGTACACCTCGAGCATATCCTCGGGCGTGGTGTAGAGTTTCTCGGCGGGCATGTCTTCAGTGCCAGCCGCGCCATCTTCCTCACCACCGACCACGCCGGCTTCCACCTCGAGGATGATTTCATTGGCGGCGCACAACTCGAGGTATTCCTTCGAGATGGCCATGTTTTCCTCCAAGGGCAGAATGGAGGCATCGAGCATGTGGCTTTGGAACAGATTGTTCAGGCCGGCCTCGCGGCGCTTGGCGGTCTCGGCGATCAGCGGCTTGAGGAAACCCTCGGCAGCCTCGGGCTGGCAATGGTCGGTATGCAGGCCGATGAGGATGTCGTATTTCTCGGCTAACCGATGAGCCGCTTCGGCGAGCACGATGCAGCCGTGCACGGAGTCCTTCACGTTCAGGCCGGAGGCGAACTGGCCGCCGCCGGTGGAGAACTGAATGATGCCGTCGGATTTCGCATCGGCGAAGGCCTTGAGCGCGGCGTTGATGGTGGTGATCGAGGTGACGTTCACGGCCGGGTACGCGTAGTCGCCCTGCTGGGCGGCATCGAGCATCGCGGCGTATTGCTGGGGTGTGGCAATGGGCATGGTTCGTGTCCTTCCGTTGGCTAATTCTCGGGAAAGGGCCGAGAAAATAGGCTCTTATGACAGGAAATCAAACCAAAAAAGCCCCGAGGCCGGGTCTAAAACGGCGGATATTCGGCTGGAAATCGGACTAATAAATCCTGTTTTTGTCGCTTCTGCCACTCGGTCCAGCCGAGTTTTTCGAGCAATTTTAGGCGGGTCTCGTAGTGTTTCTTGGTCGTGGGCGCTTTGCTGATTTGGGCGTTCACGAGCTTGAGTGCACTACCATAGCGTTTGTGCAATTGCTCGCGATCCAGGCGCAATTCAGCGTTGGCGGCTTCTTCGGCGGGGCTCCAGCGGATGAGCTGTTTCCAGGAAGCGTCAAAGGTCTCGATGGCTTTGGGGCGTTCTTTTTCCTCAGCGGCCTCGGCTACGGCGAGGTCGAGTTGGGCGCGTGCGCGCAGGGCGGTGATGAGCGCGGATTTTTGGGTGTCCCACTTTTTCTTTTGTTCATCACGATCTTCGGCCTCGGGATCGGGCGGTGTGCCGAGATGTTGTTGCAGGCCGTTGAGATCCACCTGTTTTTGAATCGCCTCAATGGCCTTGCGCACGGCGGCGGCGCGCTTGGCCGGTTCGCCTTTCTGTTGGTGCGCCAGCCAGGCGAGGTGCAGCGGAAGATGATCGGCGTGGTCCTTCTTGAGCTCAGCGTGAAGTTGAGTGGCCAGTTCGGATTCCTTGTCTTTGCCCGGATCTAGAGTTTTCAGTTTGGCAATTTTCAGATCACGTATTTCCTCCTGCAATTTTTCGTGGGCGCCGGACGTGGGGTTTTTCTTTTTCTTGGCCGGCGCGGGTTTTGGTTTGTTGGAGGGGAAAGTGTTTTTGGCCGTGGGCACCGTGAGGGTTACGGAATAGCCGCCGGGTTTTTTGCCGGCTCCATTCAAGTCATCGATGTTGCCGCCCAAGGTGATTTCACCCCAAAGCAGATCACCGGGTTTGGCGGTGGAAGGCACGCGGGAATGGGAGGGGATGCTCACGAAAATATTCGCGGCATCGCCTTGTTTCAAGGTGCTGGCGCCGAAGCCGGCGGTGCCTCTTAAGGCGCCCTCGGCATGTAGATGGAACGACAGTGAAACGCTTTTCGAGAGAGGTTGATCGAGCATCAGCGAGCTGTGCTGGTAACGTTCCAAAACAGATCGCTCGGGATGACGAACGTGATAGCGTAGGGTGTACTTGGCCTTGGAGAGGCTCACGGTCTTACCCCAGCTACCGCTGGCGAGGTGGCGTTTGGAACTGTCGAAAACCTGCCAGATGCCGGATTCGAGAAAGTAATTAGCGCCGCTGTTGTTTTTAACGGAAAGGATCGGGGTCACGCGGCCGGTCGCCGGTTGGTCGATGGTGTAGGTGAGAATCATTTCGTGGATCTGCTTGTTGTCGGGCAACTGATCGCGCACGGGATCGAGTGGATTGATTTCCGACTTGGAAGGGCGCACATAGCGTCGCCAAGTTTTTAGCGTGCCGCTGGGTGATAGCCGCTCATCGCGCAGGGGCGCGGTCACCGTGAAATTTTCTACCAGATCATTGCCGTCCAGAGATAGGGTGCGATTGCCTGGACGTAGGCCATGGAATTGTAGGGACAATTCGAGCTCGGCTTCGCCAAGGCTCGACCAATATTGGGCAAAGCAAAGTTCCAACGTGCGCCCGCCGGTGACGGCGAAGCTCTCGACGCGTTCCTGGCCTTCGGTGAGCGACAGGTACATGCGTTCATCGCCACTGCGAAACGACAGACCGGGCAGAATCTGCAGCGTGTGCACTACCAATCGTTGGGGATTAGCTGCGGTACGGGTTTTAATATGTAGATCGGCCCAGGTGGCGCCGACCGGTACGGTGAGGAAACGCCGGGTGGATTCGCCTTTTTTCAGGGTGAGATCGGATTTCCAAGTGTGCCCCTCGGGTTGCTCCGGAATTACCACGGTGATGGGCAAACGCACTAAGGGTCCGCGCCCGGGGTGGGCGGGGTCGGTGCCGGTCAGTTCCGCATAATGCAGGCCGGACTCGAGCTGGGTGGGGTCCACCTTCACATTGATACGGCGGGCGCTGTTTGCCAGCAGCACTTGGCCGGCGTGTTCTACCCAAGGGGCGTCACATTGAAATTGCAGGCGTTGTTCGAATTCAATCTGCTCGGTTTTTGCTGCATCGCGATGGAACCGCGGACTGAGCGTAACGCTCAACGAATGGGTGCGGTTGATCTCAAACGGTTCGCGCAAATAAATCCCGCGTGAGTTGTTGCGGGAAGAAACTCGGGCCTCGAAACGCAGGTCACTTTCGCTGAGAGGTGGATGGTTCTTGAGCCAGTCATAGGCTTTGTCCACACGAATCATGCCGCGGCCCTGTTCGAGCGGCGTTAAACCGGCGATCGGTACGGCGGTGTTTTCCAATGCGCGCCGTACACGATGCGGTGTGTGGTTTTGTTTCTCCTGTTTCAACCCGGAAAGCAGAAGGGCAATGGAGCCGCAGGCACTGGGGGAGGACATGGAGGTGCCGTTCATCTGCGTGGTGCGCCGGAGTTGCCAATTGGGTACGGGCGCAATGGCGCCGCCGGGGGCGGTGAGGTCCACGCCCAGATCGCCATCCAGCGTGGGGCCGCGCGAGCTCCAGGTAAATTGCATATCCGGTCGGGCCTCGCGCATGCCGTACTGGTCCAGCATCATCTGCGGCGTGACACTGGCACCGATGCCAAGCAGGGCACTGGTAGTGCCGCCGGGAGAACCGACCGAGGATAAAGCGGGACCGTTATTGCCGGCGCTGGAGACAAAGATCACGCCGTGGCGGTTTACGATCTGAGAGTATTCCTGATAAATGCGGCCCACATCCGGCCGCGGCGCGGCACCGCCGTAACTCATGTTGATGAGGTCGCACTTGTTTTGCAGCACGGCAATCAGTCCGCGCATGGTGCCGGTGCCGGTAGAGCTGGAGCCGAGGCGGGTGTCTCCGATTTTCACGGAGACAATCTGGGCGCCGGGCGCGATGCCGTTGAGTTCAGGTTGATCCGGGAAATGTGCCGCCACGATGCCGGCTACGTGCGTGCCGTGCGCACCGCAATCGACCACCAGCGAAAGGAGATCGCCTTCACGATAAATGTTGGTGGCAAAGTTCAGCTGTGCTTCGCCATCGAAGGTGCCGTAGTCGCGTTTCACGCGAAAATTGGTCATGAGTTTTTCATCAGCAAAATCGCCATCTTCATCGGTGTCCACGGCCGCCTGCCAGTGGGTGTCGTCGTGAAAGACCACACAATCGTATAGCGGACCGGGATCGCGGTAGGAGCCCTGCAAGGCTTTCAGGGTGGCCAATTGCGCCTCAAGCTCCTCGCGTTCGGTAAAGGTTTCTTTGTTTGGTTTTGGGTTGGCCTTGTCCCAGTCCTTGAGGGCCTGTTCCAGTTCGGCACGACGGTTGCGCTGAGTAATGTCCCATTGTTCACGGCGTTTGGATTTCAGTCGGTTCACGAGATCGGCGGGGAACAGGCGATAGGCTTCGGCGAGGCCGAGGCGATATTTGCCGTCCCGGCTTTTCCATTGCTCGGGCAGAGTGAGCGCGCGGCCGGTTAGGCCGGTTAGTTTGCCGTCCTTGAGTTCGTGCACGGAGGAGGTGTTGATGTCACCGCTGCCGGAGCCGTCGACCACGTCCACGATCTTGGGGCGTCCGTCGGGCGTGGTTTGCAGGCCGGGCGCACCGGGATCCACGCCGGTATCAAACACGGCGACCACCACGCCGCGACCGTCGTATTCCGGATGCGCCTTGAGGAAGGCTTCCGCGCCGGTCTCACGCTTTGGCATCAGGGCGGAGAACGGCCGGTTGATTGTGGCGCCGGGGAGATTGGGCAGTTTTTTATCCAGCGAATCGGCGACAGTATTGACCGGGACGGTGTGGCAGCCGGCAAGAATCATCGCCAGCATGGGGGCCATGCGTTTCATTGCGCGAAAGATTAGCGATGAAACTGGGGGGTGTGCAATGAAGATTGTAGTCTTGCCTGCGTATAGTTTTTGCTTCTGTTGATGGCAATTCAACGACAGAATTATGGTGATGGTCTTCGAATTGAATCGGCGATTGGCCTTCTGGGTCTGCGCTTTGCTTTGTCTGTGGCTGGTGCCGGTTTTGCCGGCAGCCGATGAAAACGCGTCGGCATCGGCGACTGCGCTTGAGGAGGTGGGATCGGTATCCGGGGTGACTTTCACCAAGGTCATCAATTATCCACTCTTCAAGCTAGGCGAAAACAGCATCACTCTGAAAAGCCTACTGGTTCTCGGTATCCTATTCATTCTGGTCATTGTGCTCGAGAAAGTTGTTCGTGAACGCGTGGTGATGAGGATTTTTGAAAAGACCGAACTTCCCGAGGCACTGGAGTACGGAATAGCACGAATTCTGGGGTACATTTTCACGGTTATTGGGTTTTATATGGCCTTTCAGTTTGTGGG
>DPAW01000019.1 GCA_003517285.1 Verrucomicrobiales bacterium | reverse complement strand
TTTATGACAGGTAGTGCTGGGGTGGCTGCGATCGCATCTGGGGTCACTCCGGCTCGAGTACCATCGGAAAGTGCTAGGCCTCCAGGAAAGGGTCTCCGTGTCGCTGTGCTCGAATATCCCGACCGCTGGACAAAGGAATCCATCGGGGCGGGGAAACTCCTGAGGCACGCGGGGATGACAGTATTCCAACTGGACATCACGCACCCAGCCGATAGCCAGCATGGCGGAGTTGACCTAATCGTTTTTGGTTCTTTCGTGAATAATGCCGAGTCCTATCGGCAGTATATCCAAACGCACGGGAAATCTCTCCGCTCATTTGTTTACGCCGGGGGTGTCGTACTTGAGATGACCCAATCGGATCAGTTCGGCAATTCGGTCGCATATCTACCCAAAGGCTTCGAAGTGATTAGAGGTGATCGCGATCTCAATGATGGCTATCCGGTCGATCCGAAACATCCGATTATCAACCAATGGCTTGGCGACCATGCTGGCCGATTCAGCAAAAACGATATAGATCGTGGGAACGTGAACTGGGAGAGCGTTGATCGATGGGAAGGGATGAAAGTGCTGCTTGCCTCAGAAGCCCACGGCGGATCCCCATGCCTGCTCGAAGCGGCTCACGGGAAGGGGCGCTTTCTCGTGTCAGGCTTGTGGGTCGACAAATGTTTCGACAACTCAGGCAAGGCAAGTGTGTCTGATCGCGCTTTGAAACATGGCAAAGCGTTCTTTGCAGCCGTAGCGGGATATACCGCGCTCGTCAAAAACGGCAAAGCGCCAGAAGTGAAGCCAACGCCAATGCCTCCCGAACCGCCCACTGGCCCCATGATTGGCCACACCGACACGAATCGCACTCGAATCTGGTTTCGGCCCAGTAAAGCAGATCATAAAAGATTAGACTGGATTTGCAAAATGACTAACGAGGACGGCCAAGTTTCAAAGTTTGAGACCAAGCTCGACCCCGATCACGACTTCACCGCGGTCGTAGACGTCAAAGGCCTGTCGGCGGATTCTTCTTATACATTCACGATCCAACCTCGTGGTGAGGGCGGGTACAAAGCATTGGAGGGTTCCTTCAAAACCCCTCCATCAAACAACAAGCCAACAAAAGTGACACTCGGCATGGGCTCCTGTGCGCCATCAGATCCTAATCGGATTTGGACACAGGTGATTAAGGAAGGTTGCGACGGATTCATTTTTCTTGGCGACACGCCTTACGTGGACACATCTAACTTGGGAGTCGCCCGAGCAAAGCACCGCGAATTCCTAGCCCAACCTGAGATTCATGAGATGATTAAGCGCGTGCCCTGCTGGGGAACATGGGACGACCACGACTTTGGGCGAAACGACGGACATGGCGATTTCATGGGTAAACACACCTGCCGCACCACTTTTACGGAATACCGAGCGAACGCCACCTTTGGCCATGACGCCAATGGTAACATGCAGACCGATCGGTTTGGTAATGGCCAGGGTATCTATACCTCATTCCGCTACGGACCCATCGAGTTCTTTCTGCTGGATCCACGCTGGTTTAGCCGAACGGAGAAAAGCTGGGCCGATGCAAGCCAAACCACATGTCTGGGCAAGCAACAATGGCAGTGGTTCAAAAAAGCCCTGCTCGCCAGTAAAGCCACTTTTAAATGCGTCACCACCGGCATGATCTGGGACGATAAGAAAAACAGCGAGAAAGACGACTGGGGCACCTACCATTATGAACGCGATGCGATCTTCGACTTTATCAAACAAGAAAACATTCCTGGCTGCCTACTCCTCGGCGGTGATATTCATGTATCACGGGCCCTAAATTATGGCCCACGCGTTGGCTATGAACTCTGGCAATTTATCATCAGCCCGATGCACCATCGGGTCATTCCAAGCCTCAATGTCCCACACCCGAACTTGGTGCATGCTGCCGCTGAACCCAATGTCTTTCTCAAGATGCAGATTGATACCACAATTACCCCGGCGACCCTCAAAGCTACCTGGGTGAACCTTGATGGTAAACGTATCTTTGAAGTAAAAACCGATAGCGACAAACTCCGCGCCTAAGTCTAAGCCAACAAATCAGTTTAGTTAATACAGGGTTCGGGAAAGTGGCCCCAGAGGTAGTAGTCGGAGTCCTAATTATTTAAGCCGATTCAAGGAAACTTTTCCGCATACTCGAAACTAACCCCACTTGCTATCTCCCTAGGTTGGCATACAACTTAAGGCGCGCGGGTCAGGCTAATTCTACTTACAAAAATCCTGGCGCACAACCTCTGCCACCCTGCACTAATTAACGGTTTGCCCGCCGCCCCTTAAAGAGGCAGCATTCGGCATGCAAATCACTGCAGCCCTTCTTTTATCGTTCAGTTCCATTTCAATTTTAGCCAGTGAATGGCCGCAGTGGCTAGGGCCGCAGCGTGATGGAATCTGGCGCGAGGATGGAATTGTTGAAAAATTTGACGGTACGCCAAAGCTAAAATGGAAAGTAAATGTAGGGGGTGGATACTCCGGACCAGCGGTCGCTGATGGCCGTGTGTTCGTAACGGATCGGCAATTAGCGAAGGGGGTAACTAATCCGGCGAACAAGTTTACCCGCGGACGCTTGGCGGGTTCGGAGCGCATTCTATGTTTACGGGAGAGCGACGGAAAGTTGCTGTGGAAACATGAGTACAATTGCCCATATCAATTGAGTTATCCTGCGGGGCCGCGCTGCACCCCTACGGTAGACGGCGAAAGGGTTTATGTATTAGGAGCGATGGGTGATTTATTTTGCTTGGCGGTGGCAGACGGTAAGATCATTTGGCAGCGCAATTTTGAGAAAGAGTTTGGCGCCAAAGTACCGATATGGGGATTTGCGGCGCATCCGTTAGTGGATGGGAAGAAGTTGATTTGCCTTGGTGGTGGAGAGGAAGGGACGACCATTGCTTTTGACAAACTTACGGGCAAGATGCTGTGGAGGGCGCTGCCCGGACCGGATCTGGGCTATTGTCCACCGATGATTTATGAGGCTGGCGGCAAGCAACAGCTGATCATCTGGCATCCTCGCGCATTGAACTCGATTGATCCAGAAACGGGCAAGGTATTCTGGAGCGAGCCATTCCGCGTACGTGCAGGGTTAACCATCCCGACGCCACGACTGGATGATGACCTACTTTTCGTGACGTCATTTTACAACGGGCCGTTGATGATGCGGCTGGATAAGGACGCACCGAAGGCCACCGTTGCATGGCGGGCGACCGGACGTAGTGAGCGCAACACGGAGCAGCTGCATGCCATCATGTGCACGCCCTTCATTGAGGGTGGGTACATTTATGGGGTTTGCAGCTACGGACAGTTTCGGTGTCTGAAGGTAGATACGGGCGAGCGCGTGTGGGAAAGTTTTGCGCCGGTCACAAAGAAGTCGGGCCGATGGGCGAACGCATTTATTGTGAAGAATGGAAACCGATTTTTCATCCACAACGAGGCCGGCGATCTGATCATCGCCAAGCTAAGTCCGAAGGGGTATGAGGAAATTAGCCGCACTCGCCTTATTGAGCCGACCAACACGGCGCAAGGCCGACAAATTGTGTGGAGTCACCCGGCATTTGCAAACAAGAGCATCTATCTGCGGAATGATCGGGAAGTGCGGTGTTATTCCTTAGCCGAATGATTTAAGTCGATTTGCAAGGCGGCTATTTTTTTTCAGCAATTGCTGCTTTTACCGCGGCTAATGCATTTAGCAGCCCAGCGCCGGTATCATTGTCTTTACCTTTCGCACCAAGATCAGTTGCTGTTATCTCCAGGATTTCCTTCACGCGCCATGCAGTAAGTTCTGGATTTGCCGAGAACATCAGCGCAACTGTTCCAGCGACGTGAGGGCCGCTGAATGAATTGCCTCTAACTCTATTGTTAGGATCAAGATAACCACGTTTGTTGGCAAGCACAGGGTAGTTTGGCCCAGGGAAGGCGCTCACGTCTGGCTTGATCAAACCCTTAGGCATCGGGTGATCCTCATAAAATTTAACACTACCCCACTCCACTGGACCAAGGCTCACGAAATTTGGGATTTTCAAATTCCGATCCACTCCACCGGCAGCAATAACACACGGGATACCCTCTGGAATGCGCAACTGCACTGGCCTTGAAAGGCTTTGAAAATTACCCGCCCCACTCACGAGCACCAGCCCCGCAGCCGTCGCGTGCTCACTCATCAGCCGCCACAATCCGCGCGTGTGGCCTAAGTTAGGAATGGAGAAACTCATGTTCATTACATCCGCACCGTTCTCCAGTGCGTACTCGTGCACGCGCGCTGCTCCGTATGCCCCCCCCCAACCAAGAAGCGGCATCAGCTTTGCGCGCGGAGCCACACCAGTGATTGTCCCCCCAGTACCATCACCCGCTACAATCCCTGAAGTGAGTGTTCCGTGCTGCAGCCGTCCTGCTTGAACCGAATTAGGCTTCACTTCCGGTGAACCAAACCGAAAGTTAAACCCATAAATATCATCAACCCAACCGTTACCGTCATCGTCCTTGCCGTTGTTGGCTCTTTCACCGGGGTTACGCCAAATATTTTCGCGCAAATCCTCGTGATTGTAATCCACTCCCGCATCGTACATGGCCACCACCGAACCGCCGCCAGTGATTCCCAATTGACTCCAAACCTGATCCGCCTTAACCGCCTTCAGGTTCCACGGGATTGTTTTGCCCTTCGTACTAAAAGGCCGCACCGCACCCTTACCAAGTACAGTTCCTACGCGACCACGACCTTGGCCCTGCGGAATAGGCCCAGCCGGATATATGTACTTCACCCGCTCACTCTTTGCCGCCGCACGAATGGCCTCCGGCGTGAGCGTTGCCGCCACCGCATTCACCAGCCACAACCCCTGAGTTTCCTTTGACAGCTTCAGTTCTTTCCGCAATGCCACCTGCTCAGCATTCGCAATTTTTTTTAGCTGCACGATCAACTGCGCTCGCAGCTCCCGCCTCTTGGATCCAGAATTTTTTTGGCAAAACTCCGAAAATCCCTTTGGGCCTTGCAGTAATTGCTTTTCCCCAAGTAACAACACCGACACTGATCGCCCACCACTTATGGCCTTTGACACCTGCGGGTCTATTTTAGACTCCTGCGCCTGCAACGAAAATACTACCGCCAACGCCAGTAAAGTGATGTGAATCATAACGAAATTCTATCGTTTCTAATTACC
>DPAW01000053.1:2920-5430 GCA_003517285.1 Verrucomicrobiales bacterium | reverse complement strand
GTTCTCTTCCGGAGCCGGCCCAATAACCGGTGGTGTGTTGGTCACGGAAGTGGCGTTTTGTTCCGAGCCCGGTTCCGGCGCGGGTTGAGGCTTCCGTTGAATGCTTTGCAAAACCACATTACCAATCAGCAACAGCACCGAGGCAACTAAGATAATTTTTCCTGTCCGATCCATTTATGAAAGTTTCTGTTTATTCGTCGGCACAGGATCATGTCCGCAACCGCCCCAAGGATGGCAACGTCCCAAACGCTTCAACGTAAGCCAAGATCCGCGAAATGCCCCATGCTTCGTCACCGCTTCCATAGCGTATTGCGAACAGCTGGGTTCGAATCGGCAAATGATTCCACCCGCAAGCCCCGTGAGCAAAGGCGAGATGGCCCAGCGATAAAATCGCAGGAGCAAAAGCAGACTGTGTTGCAGCAGATTCATTTAATCAACGAGCGCGGCCTCACGCAACAGCCGAAGGTAATCGCGTTCCACGGTGGCGAAGGATTGCCCGACAATGGAGGCTCTGGCAATCAGAACCATGTCTACAGGCACTCTCAGCACATGCTGATGCAGGCGCACACATTCGCGGACGAGCCGGCGACAACGATTGCGTACAACGGCCTTGCCGAGTTTGCGGGTGGTAATCACAGCGAAACGAGTTGAAGTGCCCGGCGGAAGTTCTTGCCAATTCAAAACCAGACATCCCTTGGCCAGCCGTTGGCCCTGTTGCTTGAGGCGCGCAAAATCAGCCCGATGCCGGAGCCGCATGGCGCGCGTCAGCCTCAGCCGGGCTGGCGGCTTCATGGTTAGGCCGGAGATAGACGGGCCCGGCCTTTTTGCCGCCGACGCTTGATGATGGACCGGCCACCGGCAGTGGCCATCCGGCTGCGAAAGCCGTGCTTGCGGGCGCGCTTCAGATTAGAAGGTTGGAATGTGCGTTTCATGAAATCAGCCTAAAAACGGTCAAAAAATGTCAATTAACCCCTAGTTTCCTGCGGGGAACGGCGGAGCATGCCAGCAATAAATGCCCGTGTCAATGGGCGATTTAATCCACTGAACTGGGCCCAATTTCGCCTAAATCCGGGAAATCTTCGCCAATTACGACCGATTCCCGCAAGCGCGCCACGGCGGCTTCGGCGCAAGCTTCTTCCCGCGTATGCACGCGAGCCAGCACCGCGCCCGCAGTCAGTTCCTCACCCGGCTTGGCCAACTGATCCACTCCCACCGCCGGATCAATCGTATCCGCCTTGGTTTGACGACCGCCACCCAGATCCCGAACCAGCTCCCCAATCGCCTGCGCATCGCAGCGCACCACCACGCCCGCATGCAGCGCGGTCACTTCGCGAACCACCGGAGCCATCGCCGGTTCGGTCAGTTGCTGTTCAAAGGCATCCACATCGGCACTTTGGGCGACCAACAGTTCCGTGAATTTCTCCCGCGGACGGCCGCTGGCTAATTCTGCCAGGGCGCGCCCGGAATCAATACCCGGTAAATTTGCGGCCAAGGATACGGTTAACATTTCCAAATCTGACGGTCCACGACCTTCCAGACAATCGACTGCTTCCTTTACCTCCAGCCAATTGCCCGCCGCCCGGCCCAGAGGTGTGTTCATGTCACTCAACACTGCCCGACACGCCACGCCGCATTCCTCGGCCAAGGCGGTGATCGATTGCGCCAACGCCTCGGCCGCTTCGCGATCCCGCATAAATGCCGCCCGCCCAAACTTCACGTCCATCACCAACGCATCCAATCCTTCAGCCAATTTCTTGGACAGGATGCTGGCGGTGATCAACGGAATCGCCGGCACCGTGCCCGTGACATCACGTAGCGCGTACAGGCGGTGATCTGCCGGGGCGATCTCTTCAGTCTGCCCGCCCAAGGCCACGCCGATCGATTGCACCTGATCGATTAACTGCGCGGCGGTTCGTTGTGTGTCGAAGCCGGGAATGCTCTCGAGTTTATCGAGTGTGCCGCCGGTGATTCCCAGACCGCGGCCAGAGATCATCGGTACCCGACAGCCCAGACACGCCAACAACGGTGCTAGCACCAGCGACACCTTGTCGCCCACGCCCCCGGTAGAATGCTTGTCAACGATTGGCCGATCGCCTTCGGGGAACTCCAGCACCGTGCCGCTATCGCGCATGGCCAGGGTGAGGGCGCGCGTCTCGGCCGCACTCATGCCGCGGCAGTTGACCGCCATTAGGAACGCGGCCATTTGGTAGTCAGGGATTTGATCGGCCGTGAATTGCTCCACCAACCCGACCACTTCATCGGCCGACAAGTCATTGCCATCCCGTTTCCGTTCAATGAGGTTGAGGAAGTTCATGGCTCCAAGTGCTGCCGGCGTCTCGCCGGTAGACAGTTGCGGTCATCACTAATCTGCCGGCGGGGCGCCGGCAGCACGATTAGTCCACCCGGGCAGCGTAGCCGTGAAACTTGGTCGCGGCAATGGTGGCGTTGTGACCACCAAACCCGAAGGAGTTACTAAGGGCGGCGTTGATCTCCGCTTCGCGAGCTGTGTT
>DPAW01000053.1:0-2596 GCA_003517285.1 Verrucomicrobiales bacterium | reverse complement strand
GCCACGTAATCAAGATCGCACTCCGGATCCTGATTTTCGATGTTGATGGTGGGCGGCAAAATACCTGTTTGCAGGGCTTTCGCCGTCAGTACCATTTCCACGCCGCCGGCCGCGCCTAGCATGTGCCCAGTAGCGCCTTTGGTAGAACTGACAGCCAGTTTGTCAGCGTGTTCCTTGAACACGGACCGGACAGCCTTGGTCTCGCAAATATCGCCCTGTGGCGTGCTGGTGCCATGAGCATTGATGTAATCGATGTTGTGGGCGTCCAAGCCTCCGCTGCGCAAAGCCATTTGCATGCAGCGCGCCGCACCTTTGCCATCGGGATCCGGAGCGGTGAGGTGGTTGGCGTCCGCCGTGTTGCCGTACCCGACAATCTCACAGTAAATCTTAGCCCCGCGCATGATTGCGTGGTCCATTTCCTCCAGCACTAGCACGCCCGCACCTTCTCCCATCACGAAGCCGTCGCGATCCTTATCAAATGGTCGGGAGGCGCGCTTGGGATCGTCGTTGCGCGTGCTCATGGCTTTCATGGCAGCAAACCCGCCCATACCCATCGGCACGACGGCGGCTTCGGCACCACCAGCGAAGATGGCCTTGGCATCGCCCATCTTGATTGTGCGCCATGCCTCACCCAGCGCATGGGTGCTGGTGGCACAAGCACTGCAGGTGGCGACGTTTGGTCCACGCAGGCCATTGTAAATTGAGAACACCCCCGAAGCCATGTTCAGGATGAGCATGGGGATGGTAAAGGGCGACATCTTTGCCGGCCCTCGCCCGGTCAGGATGCTGTGCTGTGTTTCCTGCGTACCCAGACCGCCAATGCCGCTACCGATGAAGCAGCCTATTTGGTCGCGATCCAGTTCATCTAGGTTCATACTAGAATCCTGCAGTGCCTTCCAGGCGGCGTAAATGCCCAGCTGCGTGAAGCGGTCGGCTCGACGCACTTCCTTAGGGTTCGGAAAAGCCGGCGTTGGATCGAAGTCTTTGATCTCCGCCGCGATCTGACATGCAAAATCGCTGACATCAAAAGATGTCACGCGGTCGATGCCGCACTCACCATTGATAACGTTTTGCCAAAAGGATTCTACCTCGCACCCTAGCGAGGAAGCCACTCCCATCCCGGTGACGACCACCCGTATATCCGCAGTGTTTGACATAAAAAAGGGGCAGCCGAACCAGTTGGCCAGCTGCCCGAAATTCAGTGGGCAGGGTTACTCCTGCGCCGCTTCAATGTATTGGATTACATCGCCCACGGTCGTGAGTTTCTCAGCTTCCTCGTCAGGAATTTCGTTACCGAACTCCTCCTCAAGGGCCATTACCAGTTCCACGGTGTCCAATGAATCGGCTCCGAGGTCCTCAATGAATTTGGCTTCTGGGGTGATCTGGTCCGCATTCACGCCCAGTTGGTCCACCACGATCTTCTTGATCCGATCTTCTGTGCTAGTTTCGTCAGACATATTTCTCCTTCAAAAATGTGCGTTGCTTGTCAGCCAATTCCCGCCAAGCGTCAAGTCCCGAGTCGCGTTTTTTTATTCACAAATCCGCATAGCTTTTCGGGGTAAAAAGTCCTTACATCACCATACCACCGTCCACGGTCAGCACCTGACCGGTAACGTAGCGGGCGCCAGGGCCGGCAAGATAGGCCACGGCTTCGGCGATATCGTCCACCTCGCCGAATTTACGCATAGGGATGTTCGCCTTGATAGCCTCCTTCACCTTGTCGCTCAGTTCATCGGTCATGTCCGTCGCAATGAATCCGGGCGCGATGGCGTTAACGGTGATGCCGCTGGCGGCAAATTCCTTGGCGCAGCTCTTGGTGAACCCGATCAATCCAGCCTTGCTCGCCGCGTAGTTGGCCTGCCCGGCGTTACCCATTAGGCCGACGACCGAGGAGATATTGATGATGCGCGCGTTATCCGCCTTGCGCATTGGCCGGGCAAAGGCCTTGGTGAGCGTGAAGACCGATTTCAGGTTGGTATCCAGCACGGCGTCCCAATCCGCCTCGCTCATGCGCATCAACAGGCCGTCGCGCGTGACGCCGGCGTTGTTAACGAGAATGTTAATGCCGCCGGTGTCCTCCAGAATCTTAGCAACCGCTGCTTCCACGGCCGTGGTGTCGCCGACATCCACCGCCACCGCCCAACTTTGCCGACCGAGCGCCGTGATTTCGTCCGCCACCTTTTGTGAGTTGGCTTCAGTGCGCGAGAGGCACACCACGTTGGCGCCGGCCTCGGCCAGCTTCAGCGCAATAGCGCGCCCAATGCCCCGGCCCGCGCCGGTGACTACTGCGGTTAAGTTTTCCAGAGACATAGTTTGTGAATCGTGACTTGTGGGTGGTGAGTAGGGTTAATCGCTCAATGCCGCAACCGTTTTTTCCAAGCTCGGCACGTCGGATACATTGTGCACTTCCAAACTACGATCGATCCGGCGCATGAAACCGGTGAGGGCGTTGCCCGGGCCCAGCTCGATGAAGCGCGTGACGCCGTCATCGATGAGATGGCGGATGGATGCCTCCCATCGCACGGAGGAGGTGACCTGTTCCACGAGGCGGTTGAGGATCTCGCCAGCCGTAGCGTGCGGTTGAGCGGTGACATTG
>DPAW01000076.1 GCA_003517285.1 Verrucomicrobiales bacterium | reverse complement strand
GTCCATGCCGCGGTCTTTCGGCCATATGTGTCTTTGGGGATTGGCGCTTACTTGGCCCGTGTTATTAATTGGCGCCGGAATCCTCACAGTCCTGTTGATGAAAGGTTAGGGGTTCATGGGGTGGTTTGGGGGCAAATCCGATGTGATGAAGTTGCGCGCGCGGGAATTGAATTCCCAAATCGAGCGACTGGAACAGCAGATTTCCGATCTCGAACACGTCTCCACCTCCCGCAACGCTACGGAGATCCGCACCAAGCTTGAGAAAACTTCGCCGCTGCCGAAGGATCCCATCCTCTCGAACGATTCGACCCCCGCCGAATTATTTCCGCCCGAACCCGATTCCCCTCGCCTATATAATGACCAGGGTGTGCGGAAATTTGATCTGCATGGATGGTGGCAGCGTTTGAAGAAACCGGACACGGCGCCGGAGCCGACGCCCAATGAGAAGCTGGTGACCTATCTCGCGGCCGGGCGCAACCACGGCTACACCGCCCTGCGCAAGGAAACGCGCGTAGCCCGCAACCGCCTTATTCTCCTCACGCTCGTGCTCATCGCCATGCTCTGGAGCATTCTCAGCCTGCTCATTCCGCAGTTGTAAACCGGTTTGGCTTGCGGCTCGTTGACCGCGCGATAGCCTGGTGCCGTGAAATCCGCCCTCATTGAATCCGAGCTGGGACCGTTTCGCGCGCAGTTCACCGAGACCGGTCTGGCGCGGCTTCAGTTTCCCCGGGCAAAGGTGGCCCCGGTGGCGGACGCCATTAATCCACCCGCCAAGTGGCTGCGCCAAACGACCTCGGCATTGCACACGATGTTGCAGGGCAAAACCCCGCGCACATTACCGCCGCTCGATCTCTCCGCCGGCACAGCTTTTCGGCAGGCGGTTTGGAATCTGCTCCTGGCCATTCCCGGCGGCACGTTGCAGACCTATGGCGATCTCGCCTATCAGCTCAATCAACCCAAGGCCGCGCGGGCTGTCGGCGGGGCCTGCGGGGCCAACCCGATCCCGGTGATTGTGCCCTGCCACCGGGTGGTGGGGGTCAACGGCAGTCTTACAGGCTTTTCCGGCGGTATGAAATGGAAGATCCGCCTGCTACGCATCGAGGGCATTGAGCTGCCGCTTCATTGACACGCTACCGCGCGATTGATAGCGTCCCCGCCTTTGTCGGGCATGAATTACAAAGACACGCTGAACCTGCCACAGACCGGTTTTCCCATGAAAGCCAGTCTGGTGGAGCGTGAGCCACAACGGCTTGAGCAATGGTATGCAGAGGATTTGCACGCCCGCATTCAGGAGCGCCACGCGCAAGCCGAGGAAACCTTTGTGCTGCACGACGGTCCGCCCTTTGCCAACGGCGATGTGCACATCGGCACGGCGCTCAACAAGATTCTCAAGGATGCCATCCTGAAATTCCAGACAATGCGCGGCAAGAATGTGCCGTATGTGCCGGGCTGGGATTGTCACGGATTGCCAATTGAATTCAAGGTGGTACAGGAGCTGCGCAAGGCGGGCCGCGAGGATGCCAGCCCGGCGGAAATACGCCGCGAATGCGAAGCCTACGCGCGCAAGTACATCGATCACCAACGCACCCAGTTCAAGCGCCTTGGCGTGTTTGGCGACTGGGAAAATCCGTACCTCACGCTCGACAAAAAATATGAGGCTGATGAGCTGCGGCTCTTTGCGGATATCGTTGAAAAGGGTTTTGTCTATCGTGGCAAAAAGCCCGTGTACTGGAGCATTCCCTGCCGCACGGCGTTGGCCGAAGCCGAAGTGGAGTACGCTGATCACGTCAGCCAATCGATTTTTGTGAAGTGCCCGGTGGAAGGCCAAGACGACACATTCCTGATCATCTGGACCACCACGCCCTGGACACTTCCGGCCAACCTCGCCGTGGCGTACAATTCACAGTTCACCTACGTGCGCGCAAAGGTGGGCACAGAAACGTATCTGCTCGAAAGAACGCTGCTGCCCAAGGTGGCCGAGACGTGCGGCTGGGAGAATGTCGAGACGCTCGGGGAAATTTCCGGCGCGGAACTGGGCGAGTTGCGTTACGTGCATCCGTTCATCGACAAGACCGGCCCCGTGCTGGCCGGCGATACGTTTGTGGAGAACAGCACTGGCTCCGGGTTCGTGCACATCGCGCCCGGGCACGGGCTGGAGGATTACGGTCTCGGCAGCCAGAACGGCCTGCCCATTTATTCGCCGGTCGATGACGCCGGCAAACTCGCGCACACCGATGATCTGCCGGCCGAAGCACAGATGCCCGCGGAGCTGGTCGGCCAATCCATTCTCGAAAAGAACGGTACCAGCGAAGCCAACGAAGCCGTGCTTGCGCTCCTGCGCCGGCTCAATCGACTGGTGCATCACGAAAAGTATTCGCACAGCTACCCGCACTGTTGGCGCAGCAAGACGCCGGTGATTTTCCGGGCGATGGATCAATGGTTCATCAAGATCGATCACGAGAATTTTCGTCAACAAGCGCTCGCCGCCATCAACGAAGTGAACTGGGTGCCCGGCTGGGGCCAGAACCGGATCGAAGGTGCGGTGGAAGGCCGACCCGATTGGTGCATCAGCCGCCAACGCACCTGGGGCGTGCCGATCCCGGCGTTTTATGCCGGCACTGTGCCGATCCTCGATGCCCGCATTGTGCGCACCACGGCTGCGCTCATTGAAGAACACGGCTCCAATGTCTGGTTCGAACGTGACACAGCTGCCCTCTGGGCCGACGTAAAGCCCGCTGACTGGGAAGGCCCCGAGCCCGACGGTAAATCGATGGACACACTCGATGTATGGATCGATTCCGGTTCCAGCTCACGCTCGGTGATCATGCAGCGGCCTGAGCTGCATCATGCCGAAAAGAAAGGCTTAGATAACTGGCAAGCCGATGTCTATCTCGAGGGTAGCGACCAGCATCGCGGTTGGTTCCAAAGCTCGCTGCTGCTTTCGCTCGCCGGTAATGGTGCGCCGCCGTTCAAGACAGTGCTGACGCACGGTTTCATGGTCGATGCTGATCGCGAAAAAATTTCCAAGAGCAAACAGGGCCAAGGCGGCTATGCCAAACCGCAGACCAGCGAGGCCTACGTCGGCGAGTATGGCGTGGACATCGTGCGACTATGGGTAGCCTCACAGGATTTTCGTAACGATATCACCGTCAGCAATGAGCGCATCAAAAAGGTCGCTGAAACCTATCGCAACCTGCGCAACGCCCTACGCTATCAGCTCAGCAACCTATACGATTTTGATCCAACCCAACATACCGTGCCCGATTCCGAACTGACGCCGCTGGATCGCTGGATACTTGATCAATTCACTACCATGCAAGGCGATGTCACTGAAGCCTACGAACGATTTGAATATCACGTGGTATACCAGCGCATCAGCCAGTTCGTTTCCGTGGAACTTTCATCAGTCTACCACGATTGCGTGAAGGATCGCCTTTATGCTGATGCCGCTGATTCGCCACGCCGGCGCGCCACTCAAACCACTCTGCTACGCCTCTGTTCCGGCCTTGCTCGCATGCTCGCGCCTATCTGCGTGTTCACTTCCGAGGAAGCCTGGGAATTTCTCCCTGGCGACAAAGCTGATTCTGTACACCTTGCCGATTGGCCCGAGGAACGCCTAAATCTTACCGATGAGGAACGCGCTGATTGGGAAAATCTCTTTGCCCTGCGCGAACCTGCGCTTGCGGAACTAGAAAAGGCGCGTCAGGAAAAACTCATCGGCAAAGCCCTTGAAGCCCGGGTTACCGTAACGGCCAATCCCGAAGCACTGAAAACAGCCCAAGCCCACGCCGAAACACTGCGCGAATTAATCAATATCTCCCAATTAAAACTCACCGAAGACACAAGCGCTGAGGCCGCCGCCTATTCTGTCACTAAGGCCGAAGGGACTAAGTGCAGCCGTTGCTGGCGCTGGGAAAAATCGGTCGGCCAATACAAAAACCACCCTGAACTCTGCACACGCTGCATGGACGCGGTGGCGTAGCCTGTTGCATCCCCCAAACTCCCGCGGTATTTGTATGTACCCGCAGCGGATCGGGTTTTGCTGGGTGAAGAAATAGCCGACGCCAATTGTCAGTAGGATTCCGTACAGCAGATACAAAAAACCCGTACGGAATTCGTATACCACGAATGCGTCCGTTTCTTCAATGTGACTGTATGGCTTGAACAGCGCCATCCTAGCCGGTCACACCTTCGGCTCCCAACCCTTGCGGTATTCGCGGCCCCAATATTGTTCCATGGCCTCGGCATTGTCCTTCACCTTACCGGTCTTGGGATCGACATCGATGGCGCCGCCGGTGCGATAGGCGATGTTCGCCAGATGCGTGAGCTGCGTGCTGATCTGGGCATCACCGATTTCGGAATTGAGCGGTTCATCGGTACGGATGGCGTTCAGGAAATTTGCGAAGTGAAAGCCATCATCCCATTTGCCGGGATTGGCCTTCACCTCTTTGCCACCGAGATCAAACTGCTTGTAGCCGGCACCGTGAATCTCCAGGGATCCGCCTTTGCCGTAGAAGGTGCAGAACGGCCGCTTCTCTTGGCGGCGCGGATGGCAGCTGCTTTGATCCCAACCGATGCCAACCTTGCCGAAGTCGTACGTGGCATACGCCGTGTCGGGCGTTTCCTGATCGTCATCATGATGATAGCGCGCACCGTGCATCGTCACGCGCTCGGGATAATCCACCTCCAAGCCCCAGCGAGCCACGTCCATGAAGTGCGGTCCGTTATTCTGCATTTCGCCGCCGCCATAGAACCAGTGCCAGTGCCAGTTGTAATGCACGAGGTTATCCTTGTACGGCCGCTCCGGACACGGGCCCTGCCAGAGTTCCCAGCCCTTTTTGCCCAACCACCCGGGCACCTTAACAAACTTGCCCTTACCGATGCTGCCGCGGCTGCCACCGTAGTAGCAGCGTGCAAATGTCGGCGCCCCAATCTCGCCAGCCTTCACCCGCTCGATTCCCTCAATGATACCCGGCTGGCTGCGGCGTTGATTGCCCATCTGCACCTTGCGCTTGTATTTCTTCGCCGCGGCCACGATCAACTCGGCTTCGCGCGCATTGTGACTGGCGGGTTTCTCCACGTACACATGTTTGCCAGCTTCCATCGCGAGGATGGCCATTGGTGTGTGCCAAAAATTCGGTGCGGCGATGGACACCGCATCGATCGATTTATCGTCGAGGATGCGCCGGAAATCATCTATGCCCTGCGGATCTTGCGTTTGCGGAAATTTCGCTAACGACGTCTTCGCCCGGTTCATGCCGCTGGCCACGCGCCGGCTGTCCACGTCACACAAATACGCGACCTCACAGTTGGAGGCCTCAAGATACTTAATCGCGTGCCCCATGCCGCGGCTCAGGCCGATCACACCGGTGACGATTTTCCTTTGGGTATCCTTAGCCTTAAGAATAGCCGGAAAAACAAGTGAGGCAGCAGCGGTGCTGCCCACGAATTGACGACGGGTAAGTGACGTTTTCATAGGCATCTAGAAAGGCTACGCCCTGACGCCCCATTAGCAAATGAAAATTAAACAGTTCCTTTTTTGATCAACGCCATACCATATTCACGGTTCATACGCGCGATGAAGTCCAGCGAGATTTCCTTCGGGCAAACTGCTTCGCAAGATCCGGTAACCGTACAACTTCCGAAGCCTTCTTCATCCATTTTCTGTACCATCGCAAGTGCCCTGCGCTCCCGTTCTGGTTGGCCCTGCGGCACTAAACTAAGGTGAGATAGCTTTGCGGCAACAAAGAGCATTGCACTAGCGTTTTTACATGCAGCCACACAAGCACCACATCCGATACACTGAGCAGCATCCATAGCTAAATCAGCATCCTCTTTTGCAACCGGCGTTGCATTGGCATCCGGCACACTACCCGAACGCACGCTTATAAAACCTCCCGACTGCTGGATGCGATCAAATGCTGACCGATTCACAACAAGATCTCGCTCCACCGGAAATGCTGAAGCCCGCCAGGGCTCAATAGTAATAGTCATGCCATCGCTAAATTGACGCATATGTAATTGACAGGCAGTCGTCCCTTTCTGCCCGCCATGTGGGGTGCCATTAATTACCATGGAACAAGTACCACAAATACCCTCACGGCAATCAGAATCGAAAGCAATAGGTTCCTTGCCATCCTCAAGCAGATCCTCATTCACTACGTCGAGCATTTCAAGAAACGACATATCAGTGTCAACGCCCTTGGCATCATACTCCTCGAAACGACCTGAATCCTCAGCGTTGTCTTGCCGCCAGACTCTTAGTTTTAAGTTAAGCAATTTACCCATTACTTATAACTCCGCTGGGTCATTTTTACTTCCTCATACTCTAGGGCTTCCTTGTGTAACACAGGCTCATTGCCATCACCCTTATGCTCCCATGCTCCCACGAACGCAAAGTTTTCGTCATCTCTTTTGGCTTCACCTTCAGGAGTTGAATGTTCCTCGCGGAAATGACCGCCACACGACTCTTCGCGTTGCAAAGCGTCTCGACACATTAACTGCCCAAATTCAAGAAAATCGGAGACTCGCCCGGCAAGTTCCAAACTCTGATTCAGTGACTCTTTTTCGCCTGGAACATTGAGGTTTCCCCAAAACTCCTCCCGCAACTCTGAAAGTTTACTAATGGCGCTTTTCAATCCAGATTCATTTCTGGACATGCCACAATTTTCCCACATGATCTTTCCAAGTTCACGGTGGAATGAAGTTGGCGTGCGCTTACCTTTAATAGATAAAAGCTTATTGATGCGGTTACGCACTGCTTTCTCAGCATCTAAAAATTCTGAGCTTTCTATATTTGGACAGTCACCCCATCCCGACTCGGCTAAATACTCACCAATTGTGTAAGGAAGCACAAAGTATCCATCGGCCAAGCCTTGCATAAGTGCACTTGCACCCAATCGGTTAGCACCGTGGTCAGAAAAATTAGCCTCTCCAATTGCGAATAGACCAGGAACATTGCTCATCAAGTTGTAATCAACCCACAAACCGCCCATCGTGTAGTGTACCGCAGGGTAAATGGTCATCGGATTTTGATAAGCGTTCGATCCGGTGATTTTTTCGTACATGTCAAAAAGATTACCATATCGTTCACGTACTGCGGCTTCTCCCATACGATTAATTGAATCGGAAAAATCTAAATAAACTCCCAACCCGGAGGAAACGACTCCTCGACCCTCGTCGCAAACTTCTTTAGAATTTCTAGAGGCCACGTCTCGAGGCACCAGATTTCCAAAACTTGGGTATTTGCGTTCCAAATAGTAATCACGCTCCGCCTCTGGTACGTTGCTGGGCTGCAACTCCCCATTTCGAATTTTTTCGGAAATACCAGGACTTTTTGGAACCCAAACACGGCCATCATTTCGCAATGATTCACTCATTAGAGTAAGCTTACTTTGATGATCTCCACTCACAGGAATGCAGGTTGGGTGAATCTGTGTGTAACACGGATTCGCAAAGGCCGCCCCACGTTTGTAGGCCCGATGGGTCGCTGTCACATTGCAGCCCATGGCGTTTGTTGAGAGATAGAAGACGTTGCCGTAACCTCCCGTAGCCAAAACAACAGCATGCGCCGAATGCCGGCTGATTTCGCCCGTAACCATATTCCGCACAACGATTCCCTTCGCTTGACCGTCAATCAGAACGACATCAAGCAACTCTGTGCGGGTATGCATCTTTACTTTTCCAAGACCAATCTGTCGGCTGAGCGCAGAGTAGGCACCGAGTAGTAGCTGCTGCCCAGTCTGGCCTCGGGCGTAAAAGGTACGACTAACCTGTGCTCCACCAAAGGAACGATTAGCGAGAAGACCGCCATATTCACGTGCGAATGGAACACCTTGTGCAGCACATTGGTCGATGATGTTCACACTGACCTGCGCAAGGCGATAGACATTAGCCTCGCGAGAACGATAATCCCCACCCTTTACAGTGTCGTAGAACAAGCGGTAGAC
>DPAW01000318.1 GCA_003517285.1 Verrucomicrobiales bacterium | reverse complement strand
AGATGTCACCTTTTGGCGCACTTCTGCAAACCGCTCGTAGTGTTCGGCTAACCGAAGCAAAACCTCCACCAATGAACCGCCGCTTTCGCCGGCCTTAATCATGTTGACGTACATCTCAGGAAAAATCCCAGGATGTTTTGCCAGAGCCGCTGAGAGGTTGTGTCCTTCGCGCACGTCATGCAGCAATTGCTCACTCACCGCGGCGGACACTCCACTACCCTCAAGGCTAATCATGCTGCTCAAGGCTGAAGTAAGCGGCATGCCGGCTTTCAGTAAATTCGCAAGTTGCCGCGTGTAATTAGCCAGCTCCTGTAGCTTAGGCTTGGCATGACTGCGCCGGCGCGGGGCTTCCTTATTAAACACCATCTTCGCGGTCGCTGTCTTCACTTCTCCACCTCCGCCGGTAATGGAAACAGGGAATAATCCCTGCGCCGAAATCTGTGTCATCGCCCCGTTTCGGTCGGATGCCTCCACCGTACCTTGCAACTGTCGACCGTCCGCATCGCGGGCTGTGTATTCAAAAACTGGCATTACTCCATGATTTCCGCAGGATTTAAGCTTCCACGCCGATAACCAGCGCCATCTACTTCCACTTCCACGTACCCAATCTGGTTAAGAGACGCTTTTACCTGCTGAAAGGTTTCGCTCGACCGCAAGCGGCCCACTTCTCGGGGGATCACCTCAATGCGCGCCAGCGGGCCCCTTTCATGATGCCGCACGCGTACCTCACTAAAACCCAAGTCGCGTAAGGCATTTTCCGCCAGCTCAATCATGCCCACCTTTTCCGGGGTCACACGTTCCCCATAGGGAATGCGCGAGCTCAGGCAGGGCATGGCCGGTTTATCGGCCGTAGGCAAACCAAGCGCGCGTGAAACTCCCCGCACATCCGTCTTGGAAAAACCCGCTTCACGCAAGGGCGCCCGCACCTCAAATTCGCCGGCGGCCTGCGCGCCCGGCCGCCAATCGCCCGCGTCGCTCACATTTTCACCATACGCCAGCACGCGAAAATCGCGCTGGGCGGCAATGGCTTCCAGATGCGTAAACAGCTCGTGCTTGCAGAAGTAACAACGGTTAACAGGATTATTATGGTAATCTGGATTCTCGAATTCCGCAGTGCCCACGATCTCTAAAGGAAACTCAAACTCCCCGGCCAGCGCTTTGGCTTCGGTCAATTCACGCCGCGGCAAGCTTGGCGAATCTGCAATCACCGCCAACATGCGGTCGCCCAGTTCCTCGTGCGCCACGTGCGCGAGCAGCACCGAATCCACCCCACCCGAATACGCTATGAGGCACGATTCGTACTCGCGCAGCACGGTCCGCAATGTGTTAAGTTTGGACAAAGCAAATAAACCAGCCCCAGCAGCTCGCCCCCTTTACTCAGCCAATTTTGGTTGAAATGCCCGGAATGTCGAGCCGAACTTACCCTCTAGAGCGCCCAGCCTGCGCGATACTGGTGGCGAATCAGGCGATCGGCATCCGGCACCCCTTTCACCTTCATAGCCTTCCAATCCCAATCCAGTTTCACATTGCCCAACCGATGAGACACAATCCCCAGCAACGGACATTCACTGAGCGGCCCGGCATAGCTGAAATCACTGCCGCAGCGACCGCCATCGCGGCAGGTTTTCACCCATTCAGCATGGTGACCGATGGATTCAGGAATGCTCTTAGGCGGCGGCTGGAATCCCTTGAACTGATCCTCCGGCATTAGCCGGTGCGAACCGTAATTGGAAAATAATTTTCCTTTCTCACCCACAAACATAACGCCGCTCTTCCATTGCTTACGCTGGGCTTCCGTGAGGATCTCCGGGCGTTCGCGCCCCTGATACCACACGAGCTTCACCGGCGGCTGCTTGCCGCGCGCGGGATAGGTGTACTCCACCCGCATTGATTCGGTAACGCGCTCGGGCCTCGCCTTACCGACCTGCGAATGAATCGTCAGCGGATGTTTCAGATCCAGCGCCCAATGCGCCAGATCGGCATAGTGACACCAGAAATCCGACAGGGTGCCTCCCCCGAATTCCCAAAAATGGCGCCAATGAAATGGCGCGTACTCCTTGCGGAACGGACGATACGCCAGGGGCCCCAGCCACAAGTCGTAATCCAAATCCTTCGGGATCGGCGCATCGGTCTCGGATAACCCGATGTTTCCATATTGCGCCCCGGCCCATACATGCACCTCTCGCACGCCCCCAATCGCGCCGCTTTGCACCAGCTCCACCACGCGCCGGTAATTGCTGCCCGAATGAATTTGGTTTCCCATCTGGGTCACGCGCTTATGCTTGGCGGCCGCCTCGGTCAGGGCACGCACTTCGGTGACCGTATGTGCCAAAGGCTTTTCGCAATACAAATGGCGGCCACTCTTTAAGGCGCTCACGCCCACGATTGCATGCGTGTGATCCGGCGTGCTGCAAACTACCGCATCCAAATCCTTTTGATCCAGCATCCGCCGAAAATCCCGAAAACGCTTAGCGTCAGGATATTGTTTGCCGGCGGCGGTGAGATTTTTCAGGTCCACATCGCACAGGGCCGCGATGTGGGATTCTTTTACCGCGGCGACCCCGCGCAAATTACTACCGCCCCGACCGGCAACACCCACGACTCCGATGTTAAGTTTTTCATTAGCCCCAAGCACTTTCCCCACATAAGGGAACGCCATGGCGGCGCCGGTGACTTGAAGAAAGGAGCGGCGGTTTGTTGGTTTCATTTGATCTCTCGCAGGTAAATGTTCCGGAAAGCCAGCGGACTGCCGTGGGCCTGCAATTCAATCGGCCCCTGCCCCGGCAATGGCTTACCCTCTTGCCAGTAGTTTTCCAATGGCGTGTTTTTCACGACGAGTCGCCCGTTCAAATAGACGTGCACGCGGTCTTCGATCATCAAAATTCTGAAGCGATTCCAGTCTCCCGTAATTCGGTCGGCCTTGACCAAGGGTTCATTGAGCGCCTTCTTGTTATTGAACAGCGCCCCGCTCCCCGAGGCTGCCACCGGATTATCATCACCGCGCGGATCCCAAATCTGCACCTGCGGTTGGCCGCGCAAATACACACCGCTGTCGCCCTTGGGGCCAATCTTCCAATCCAGCCACAGTTCGTAATTCGCATAATCCTCGCGCACTGTGCTCAAGCTGTCGCCCTTTCCATCAAAACGCAGCTCGCCATCGACCACGCGCCAATGGGCGAGCATCTTCTGGTCCGCTGCCGATTGCTGCAGCACACGCTCATCGGCTGCGAGGGCGGCGCGCTTGGTGGGATCGTTATTCGGCTTGGCCAGCAAGCCCTGCCAATTTGCCAAGGTTGCCCCGTCAAACAACGGCTCAAATCCTTCGGGGGGTTTGTTGTTCAACTGCACCTTCGCCACGGGCTTGATGCGAATGTTCCGAAAATACACTTCGTCGTTATGGCCCAAAAATCCGATGTGGCCGCTCTCACGCAAGAGCCCCGGATGCTTCAGCAAAATCGCCGGATCCTTGATGTCGTTCAAATCCACATCCTGAATTACACGCCCATTGAGTCGCACGGTCACTCGACGGCCTATCACCGTCACTTCCTGTTCGTTCCATTCACCGACCGGCCGGTGCGCATTCAATACGCTCGGTGCCGCCACGTTGTATAAAGCGCCATGAAACTGCACGGGTTTCAGCTCCCGGCCATATCGTTCCTCTGCGTTGGCGTTATCCAGAATCTGCAACTCCATGCCCTCGTAAGCCAGCGCCTTGCCCTGCATGGGAGTGCGAATGGCCAAGCCGTTGTTGGCGCCCCAAGTCAGCTTAAATTGAAATCGCAAAATGAAATCCGCGTATTCCTTCTCGTAAAACAACGCCCCGCCGCCGCCTTTAGGGCAGTAGATTACTGGCGAAGTCACGCCTTCTTCCACCAGGTTGGTGACCGCAAAGCCGCCGCCCTTGGGATTGATCATCGTCCAACCCTTCAAAGATTGGCCATCGAACAGGCTGCGAAAACCCGTTTCATT
>DPAW01000109.1 GCA_003517285.1 Verrucomicrobiales bacterium | reverse complement strand
AGCCATTTCAATGATTGATCCGTGATAATATCAGTTGTGTAACCGGTGTGCTTCACATTTTTTCCGTTGGTAAACAGTAACGGGTTGTAGTATTGCCCCTGACCTTTAAGAACCTCGAAATGATCGAATCCAGTGGGTGTGGATTTAAGGTGCCATTTGCCGACGATGGCAGTTTGGTAACCGGCTTTTTTAAGAAGCTTAGATACGGTCTGTTGCGAACCATCAAACATGTCCTTGTTGGTGAGCTGCCCGTTCAGGTGCGAATATTTGCCGGTCAATACCACCGCGCGCGACGGGGCGCAGATGGAATTACTCACCAGACAATGCTTGAAGAGCATGCCCTCTTTGGCGATGCGATCCAGATGCGGTGTGGGCGCAATTTTCGCCAACGGTCCCTCATACGCGGAAATGGCGTTCAGCGCGTGATCATCCGTGAAGATGAACAAGATATTCGGGGGTTTTTCATTAGTGGCATGTGTCATGCCACTCATCAATATTAGAACAGTAACAAGCTTCAGGAGTGAGACAGATTTCATGAGTTATTTAGAAAGGGGTTGGGCGTTTTCCACAAAGGCGGCCGGCCGACTGTTTTTTGAGATATCGTTGGTGAATGTCTGAAGATGTTTTTGGAGGCGACGCACAATGTCAGGGTTTGCCTTTAGCACATTTTGTTTTTCACCAATATCAGTTTTCAGATTGTATAGTTGGGTGGGTTTGCCCTTGTTAACGTGAAGCTTCCAATTGCCCGAGCGCACGGCGTTGAGGTTGGTTCGGCTGTGGTAGAAAAAGGCTTCATGCGGAGTGCTCGCCTTGCCGGTGAGTACCGGCCAGACGTCTTTGCCGTCGATGATGCGGTCATTAGGGAGCTTGGCGCCGGCGAGTTTGGAGAAGGTTGGGAGTAGATCCATGGTAGTCATGAGTTCGGGATTAGTTTTACCGGCCGGGATTTTTCCAGGCCAACGGATCACTGTGGCTTCGCGCATACCACCTTCGAAGGTGCTGCCTTTGCGGCCTTTTAGCGGGCCGGCGCTACCAATAGCTGGACCATTATCGGAGGTGAAGATCACCATCGTGTTGTCGTCAAGACCGTGCTTTTTGAGGGTATCTAGGATGCGGCCTACGGACCAATCGATCTCGTTGAGGGCCTGGCGAAAGAGACGGTCGCGGGTCTTGTAGTCGACCGTGCCATTCTCGAGTTTTAGTTTCTCAGTGATTTCCCTCGCCACACCTTTCATGAACGGCGGTGCCACATGGAGTGGCTTATGTGGAATCGGGTGGGGGACGTAGAGAAAGAATGGCTCGTTCTTGTTTCGCTTAATAAATGACACGGCATGTTCGGTGATGCGTTTGGTTAGGTAATCTGCGTTGGGATCCATTTCGGTGACCGTTTCGTTTTCGAGCAAGGCCAGAGGTGGGAATTGGAAGTGACTTTGCCGCGGGTGGAACGGATGGATGTCGTGGCTGTATGGGATGCCAAAGAACTCGTCGAACCCCTGGCGCGTTGGCAAGAACTCGGGCTGGTCCCCTAAGTGCCACTTGCCGTAGATGGCGGTTTTGTAACCGACGCTTTTGAGGACCTCGGCGATTGTGACTTCTTTGGGGTTGAGCCCCTTGGGATCGCCTGACAATAGGACACTGAACTTGGAGCCGGTGGCCATGTCGATGCGGGTCGGGTAACAGCCGGTCATCAAGGCCGCGCGCGAGGGCGTGCAGACTGGAGCCGCCACGTAAAAGCTGGTGAGCTTGGCTCCTTCCTTGGCCATCTGATCGATGCGTGGGGTGTGAACATGTTTACCGCCGAAGCAACTGAGATCGCCATAGCCTTGGTCGTCCGTGAAGATCACCACGAAGTTGGGGCGGTTGGCTCGCTCCGCTTGTGCGTGTAGACCGATCCACAGCGTAGTCAGGATTGTAATTAAACGTAATGACATAGCAGCACGCGGTTAGTTGAGTTTAAGCTTCAGGCTCTCAAGAATGGGCTTGGACTTATTGGCGGTGGAGTCGGTGATCTTCAGCTCGATCTGGAAGGCGAAGCCAGCGGGGAGCTTGGAGAGATCAAGCGCGGCGGGCGTGCGCTGGATTTGTTTGGAGAAGTTCTTGATGTAGTCGTAGGTCTCTTTGACCTCGGTCCAGTTGGTCCACTGGTTAATCTTGCCGTCGTTGTTGATATCGACGCCGACACGGGCAGTAACGGTTTCGACCCACGGGCCGGGGCTGACGTAGTCGGTGCGTTGTTGGGTGGCAAGATAGAACTGTCCATTGGCGAAGGCGACGTCTGGATCGGGATGGCCATTACCGATTTTGTCGCACCATTTGAACGGCTCATCGATGGAGGCTGAGGTGAACCAGCCGACGCTCATCTGGTGACCACCAGCGGGATCATAATCGCCGAACAAGTAATACTGGCCACCGATGCAGATGGCCGCCCAGTCGCCGTAGGCTTCCTGCTCTGGCTTGTGTATCTCGTATTTGGCTACGTTGGTCTTGAACTTCTTCGGATCCTCCTTGAGCCAGTGCGGATGGTTGTAGCTGGCGATCTTTCCGGTGGGCTTTGTGCGGTTGTCGACGGCGGGTTTTTTGAACTTAAAATTGTTCAGGCCGTTCGGGCTCACGGCGTGTCCGGCGAGAGGGGAATCCCACGATCGTTTGCTGGCGTTGATCGGGCTCCAGTCTTCGATTATCACGTGCATGTTGCCTTTGAGATCGCGGATGAAACCAGCGTCTGAACCGTGCGAGGGATCTTCCACGGCGATGCCCATGTTCTTGCCGGGCGCGCCGTCGAAGAGGTTGTCGTCCACATAAACGTGCGGGTCCTGATCATTCGGGAAATCGTAGTATATGTACGCCTTACCATCGACCCACTCTGCACTGGTGACCCAGCGGGAAAAGCCCTCGGTGACCGGCCCATGATGGACCCAGTTTTTCATGTCGCGGCTTTGCCAAGCATGATATCCACCTTTTCCGGGCTTTAGCCCGCCGGGTGCGTCGAATTGGTTGGGATAACGGGTCGTCAACAGTGGCACGTCGAATCCCTCCAACTTGGCCTTCTTGGGTTCGAACATCGGTTGTTGTTTGCCGCGCCGACCACCATACCGGCCGAACATCCAATAGTTTTCAGGTCCCACGGTGAGCAGCACCGGCGCATCGCTAAGGTTAGCTGGGCCAAGGTTTTCGATCGGGTTCCAGTTTTGCCACACGGTGGATTGAGTGAGGGTAAGCGCCTTGGCCTTTTGTTTGTGATCAAACTTTTGGAGGTGAGTGCGTATCTGTCCTGCCTGACCGGTGGGTGACACCGTGCCATCTTTGATGGCTACTCCTTTGGAATAGGTCACGACCTTTTCCCATTCAGCTTGGGTGCGAATGGTCACTGATTCGCCAGCCCAAATTGATCCGGCCCAGAGGTGTAAAGAGAGAATGAGCGCGCAGTGTTTCATTGGATCAACAGAGCATCAGACAAAACCGGCTACGTGACAATCCGTTTCAGAGTTTGTTAAATTGTTTGCTTACCGATTTAGCGGCTTGATTGAAATGATGTGAACCATGAGCATCGCCTTCCCGCCCTTAGCTTGTTTGACGCGGGCGAGGACGTTGACCTGTTTGCCAAGATTCGGGGTAATCTTTGTAGTGAGCGAATCAATGGGGTAGTAGAGCTCACCGTCTAAGCTGGTGAAGATGAGGTCTTTGCCGTTTGGATGCGAAAACGTGCCCGTGCCTCGGAAGCTTTTGTTGGCTGGGGCGCTGGGAGTCGGTTCGGTTTTGGGTTTCTTCCGATGAGCCTGTAATTCCGGCCAGGAAAGTTTGCCGTCGCTGTTGGCGTCCGCCAGCGGGAATTCCCTGAAATAATTAGCTTTCCATAATTCAGCGTTCGTAACGGTGGGCTCCGGCTTGGGTCGGGAAGGAATCATGGCGAGCAATTCTTTGCGGAAGGACTCCAGTTGGGGACGATGGGTTGAATTGTGGGCGATATTCTTCCACTCGTGGGGATCTTTGACAGTGTGATACAGTTCCTCTTTACCATTGCTGTAGCGGATGTAGCGCCAGTCTTTTGCGCGCAGGCTGTAGCTCTGTTTAGCCGGGTCGTAATGGTTAGCCCATTTGTAGAGCGCGGTCAGGGCGGTGTCCGGTCCCGTCCACCGGCCGCTTGCCGGTTGGGTTAGCAACGGTTTCAGGCTGTGACCATCGAGGGGTCTGCCTTTCTCATTCTTCATGGTGTTCGAGGGTAGGTCACACAGATCGATAAGGGTGGGGTAGAGATCAATTAGGCTGACCGGCAGATCGGAAACTCCACCGGCTTTCGAAATCCCGGGCGCGCGCAGGATTAGCGGTACACGAGTGCTCTCCTGCCAGAGTGAGTTCTTGTAGAGATGATTTTTCTCGCCCATGCCCCAGCCGTGGTCGCTAGTGAAGATGACAATGGTGTTGTCTTTGAGTCGGGAATTGTCGAGTGCGTCGAGGACTTCGCCGACAAGGTCATCCACCGATGCCACACTTGCGAGATAGGCTTGGGTAAATTTCTTCAAGGCCAGCTCGCCATGGCCATCAAAGGACTTCAAGAGGCTTTGATACATCTTATCACCTCGGTCACCGTCGGCCGGGTCCACGGTGTGCTTGTAGGTATCCTTCGTATCATCGGGCAGGATGTCTGGCAGTTCGATGGATTCGAGGGGGAACCGGTCGAAATACTTCTGCGGTACAATCAATGGCGTGTGTGGGCGCACAAAACCAACGCCCATGAAAAACGGTTTCGCCTCTGGGTCAGCGGCGATTTCCTTGAGGCGTTTCACGGCCCATTGGGCGTTGAGTTCGTCCCCTGTGGAATCACGGTCATCGTCGGATTCATAGCGCGTTTCGCGTTGTTTGCGCCAACCACCCGTACGCCAGGTTAATTTTTCTTCGGGTAGAAGTTTTCGCAAAGGACCGAAGGAACCGTCGATGGCGCCGAAATCATCCCGAAATGGAGCAGGCACGTCGGGA
>DPAW01000328.1:4513-6044 GCA_003517285.1 Verrucomicrobiales bacterium | reverse complement strand
CGCGTTATGGTTGGGGCCATCTTCTCAGTACTCAAAGAAAATCCGAGCCTGCTATCCGAGGCTTTAGGTGATTTGCCTGAGGGTATTGATCCTGAGACCGGCTTGCCAGTAGGCGGAGGAAGGTTAAACGAGTGGTTTGATTTTAAGCTTTTACCCGAATTTAAAAAGATTTCAAAGTACTTACATTACACGGTCATGGGAGCTACCACTTCAGATTCTGGTATTCGCTTCCGGTTATTCATGCCTACGCCACCCAAGTTGCGATAGTCTTTTACTCTCCCAATAGGTGTACGGTCACTTTACGGTGATGATCGTGGTGGCGGTGTTCCCAGAGATACACACCCTGCCAGGTGCCAAGGGCAAGTCGGCTTTGGGTGATGGGTATGGAGAGGTTCACGGCGGTGAGGGCGGTGCGCACGTGGGCGGGCATGTCGTCGGGGCCCTCATAATCATGCTCAAACATTGGGTCGCCGTCGGGGCAGACGCGCACCATGAAACGTTCCAGATCACGCCGCACGCCGGGGTCGGCATTTTCCTGTATGACCAGTGAGGCACTGGTGTGTTGCAGATGCAAGGTGGCCAGACCGGTGGTGAACTCGGCTTGTTCGACCAAGGTTTCCAGTTCGTGGGTTAGGTCATGAAACTGTCGGCCGCCGGTGGCAACGCGGAGGGTGTGGGTGTGCTGCGAAAGCATGGAGAAAGGTTGCGGGCGTCGAGGAAAAGTTCAAGTCACGAGGGCGGTTGCAGCCGTCCCTTGACTCAAGGGCGGTGATCTTGCAGGAGGTGGACGGGGGCTTCATTGGTCCACGAGGGGGTGTCGTCCGCAGGTTCAAACCGCCAGGCGGAGAAGAAAGCGTGGTCGGGCACGCGCTCCATTTCACGAAGGAGGAAGCATAAAATGGGTGTGCGAGTATTCCATTGCGGCAAACGGTTTAGTGCGGCGATGGTGTAGATCCCTCCGGATTTGGGGAGGGTGGATGTCCACTCCCAGACAGCGCCTGAGAAGTGGTCGTTTGTGCAGCGAACCCGTTGGCCTTGGTACCACATCGGTTGTTCTCCTCATTGCTAAACTCGCACAGGTTAGGCGGGCGTGCCGGATTAGTTGTTCTCCGCGGTGAATAAGTTGCATGGGTCGGGATTAAACAGAAAACGGCGGCCCGAAGGCCGCCGCTTCCTATTGGGTTGTGCGTTGGTTCGAAAGGTTTCTAGAGCCCCTTGTCGATCATGAGCTTGAGCAGGTCTCCCACGCGGTTGGAGTAGCCCCACTCGTTGTCGTACCAGCTTACGAGCTTGAAGAAGTTTGCGTTCAACTCCATGCCGGCGCCCTGATCGAAGATGCTCGAGTTGGCGCAGTGAATAAAGTCCGTACTCACGACGGCATCCTCGGTGTAGGCCAGTACGTCCTTGAGATAGGTTTCACTGGCGTTTTTCATGGCTGCGGAGATTTCAGCGTAACTGGTGCTCTTCTCGGTCTTAAAGGTGAGGTCCACCACTGAGGAGGTTGGGGTGGGCACGCGGAAGGCCATGCCGG
>DPAW01000328.1:0-4194 GCA_003517285.1 Verrucomicrobiales bacterium | reverse complement strand
AGTTTGCCCTTCACCTCCGGGCACACGAGGCTCACCGCCTTGGCAGCGCCGGTGCTGGCGGGAATTATGTTGGTGGCGGCAGCGCGGCCGTCACGCCACGCCTTGCGGCTCGGGCCATCTACCGTCTTCTGGGTGGCGGTGTAGGCGTGAATGGTGGTCATAAGACCCTCTGCGATACCGAAGCCTTCCTTGAGCAGCACGTGCACGACCGGAGCCAGGCAGTTGGTGGTGCAGGAAGCGTTGGATACGATGTGATGATTCGCGCCGTCGTAGAGATGGTCGTTCACGCCCATCACCACGGTGAGATCCTCGTTCTTGGCCGGGGCGGAAATAATCACCTTCTTCGCGCCGGCTTCGATGTGGCCCTTGGCTTTTTCGCCATCGGTGAAGAGGCCGGTGGATTCGACCACCACGTCCACGCCGAGTTCTTTCCACGGCAACTCCGCCGGGGACGGGGCTTTGACCACCTTGATCTCGGCGCCATTCACCACGAGGGTTTCATCGTCCTTATGGCTGACTTCACCATTGAACGTGCCTTGAGTGGAATCGTATTTGAGCAGGTAGGCGAGGTTATCGGCGGGGACGAGATCGCCCACAGCCACTACCTCCACGCCGTTGCCGACGAGGCCTTGTTCCACCATCGCACGGAACGCCAAGCGGCCGATCCGTCCGAAACCATTGATTGCTACTTTGACTGACATGATAAGAGTATCCTAAAAAGTTGGGGGCGCGCATCATAGCGATGGGCAGCGAGGCGTCAACGTCAAAGACAGGGCTTTTTATTTAAAAACTCACGGCAAACTGCACCAAACTGGCATAGACACCAAAAGCCAACCACGTTAACCTCTAGCCGTGTCGCTGCTGAAAATCCGTCAGCTCATCAAAAGCTATAAAGCCCCTGGGGGAGTTAGGCATACCGTGCTGGAGGTGCCGGAATTTTCACTCGAAGCGGGGCAACAGCTTGCTTTACGTGGTGCCAGTGGGACAGGGAAAACCACTTTTCTAAATTGCATCGCCGGTATTCTGCGGCCTGACGCGGGCGACATTGAACTGGCTGGCCAAAACATTGCTATTGCCAGCGAAAGCCAACGCGATGAACTACGCGCCCAACACATCGGTTACATTTTCCAAACCTTCAACCTTTTGCAGGGGTACACTTGCCTAGAGAATGTGCTTTTGGGCATGAGCTTTTCCGGCCCAGCCAATACCCAGCAGGCAACCGCACTACTGAATCGTGTTGGCTTGGCTGATCGGATGGATTATCGCCCGGGGGAACTTTCAGTAGGTCAACAGCAACGGGTGGCGGTAGCGCGTGCCTTGGCTAACCGGCCTAATCTGGTTTTGGCTGATGAGCCCACAGGAAATCTTGATCCTCAAAATGCCCAAGAAGCCCTGCAGTTAATTCGCGAGGTCTGTCGGGAAAATACCGCGGCCTTACTTTTAGTGAGCCATGATCAGGGTGTTCTTGATCAGTTTGAAGACTGCCATGATTTGGCGGAGATCAATAAAGCCGCAAAGGAGGTAGCCAAATGACGATCTGGATGATTATTCGGAACAGCCTTCGACATCACGCTCTCTCCACTGGAATCACGGCGGTGAGTATTGGCTTGGGTTGCGGACTTTTAATGTCGGTTTGGGTTGTAAACTTTCAAACCCAACGTGCATTTAAGAATGTAACCGGCGGGTTTGATTCCATTCTCGGCCCTCGTGGTTCTCAGTTGCAACTTGTGCTTAATAGCCTGTTCCACATGGATTCTTCCCCAGGTTTGGTGAAAGCATTTGATTACCGACTTTTTCGTGAAAAATATAAGCGCTTTTACAACCGTGCTGTGCCGATAGCTGTGGGTGATAATTTAAAAGGATATCGAATCGTAGGTACAACTCTCGAGCTATTCGAAGTTGAACATTCTCCAGGCCAAAAATACGAATTAGCCGCTGGAGAAAAGTTTATTCAGAATGCAACCCAATGGAACAAGGAAGCTGTTATTGGTCACACAGTTGCAGTCCAGCTGGGCCTTGGGATTAATGATACGTTTCAACCTTACCATGGGCTAAATTTCACCGAGGGGCAGATGCCTCACAAGGATATTTATACCGTTACCGGAATTCTAAAGCCTTCCGGAACACCGGCTGACCGCGTGATTTGGATTCCTATTGAAGGTCTTCAGCAGATGGATGGTCATGACCCTCGCTTTGCTGGTGATGTGAGTGCGGTGCTGATTCAGATGAGTGATAATACTACCGCGCGCGCATTCGGAATGAATAGTTTGGATAGCATTTACAATAAGGGAACCGATCACCTGACATTTGTGAAATCCAATGAAGATGTTGTGGCGCGTCTTTTCGACCAGTTTGCGTGGGCAGAATCGGTTTTGCGGTGGGTAGCGTATTTGGTCGCGGTGGTGGCAGCAGCAGGGGTGTTGGCCAGTATCTACAACACCATGAATGAAAGACGTCGTGAATTTGCTATTCTTCGTGCCCTCGGTGCTAGGCGTTCAACCATATTCAGCGTGATCGTTATGGAAAGTGCCACCATCGCGGCGTTGGGGGTTCTAATTGGATTTGGCGTTTACGCCATCATCCTATTGGTTGCCGAGGGCACTCTGCGAAATGAAATTGGAGTATCTTTGCATCCTATGGAGCCGCATAAAGTAATGCTAATCGTCCCTGTTGTAATGGTTGCCTTTGGTGCCCTAGTCGGTATTATTCCCGCAGCCAAAGCTTATGGTACGGATGTATCAAAGAATCTTACCCCGCAAAGTTAACATGAAATCAATCCTCTTAACTCTACTCATTACGCTGTCTCTGGGCTGCCAAAAAGAACATGCCCACGACCACGACCACGACCACGACCACGACCACGGTGAAGGTCACGCCCACTCCCATGATGCACCTAATGGCGGAGTGTTGGTGGATGTAGAAAATGAATTTTGTCATTTAGAATTTCTAGTTGATCCGCTTAATGGAAGGTTACAAATGCACGCTATGCGATTTCATCCGAGTGAAGAGCCTTTAAAGTTTTTCATGGAACAGGTAGAAGCCATAGCCAAGATTGGTGAAGAGGAAAAAGCCTTTACATTCAGCCCTACACAATTGGATGGCGAGGCCCCTGCTACTGAGGCCACTTCTCTTTACACGGCCCAAATCGATTGGTTAAAGGATACACCGGAGTTCGATGTGACTTTGAAGGAACTGCAGATTGAAGATCGTAAGCTCCAAAATATAACTTTCAAATTCTCCAAGTAGAACTAGAGTGTTTCAAATGAAATGTTTTTGGGCAATTGGCCTTTTTGCACTAGTTGGTTTAATCGGTTGCGGTCAACCGGTGTCTACTCAAACGAATGTGAAGGTGAAGCGAGGTGAAGCGATAATACGCGAAAACGCCGAGCCCAAGCCATTCATTGAGGAAATTTATTCCAATACTGGGCAAGTTTCGGTTAACACTGAAACGGAAGTACAACCTGAAAAGGAGCCGTTTTTGCTGCCTGTGGACGATAGCCCGCTGGCCACCGCCCTCGTGAACACCAAGATCGTGTTCGATGCCAAGCTGCCCGGCAGCAAGCCGGTTGCTATCAACTTTATGGCCAAAGGTAATTGGCATGATGAACTCGGGCGCTCGGGTCGGTACACAGTGGAAGGTACTACAATCACCCTTACTGACCTAGATGGTGTGTCAACCAAACAACAGTTTCCCAGAGAGAACCTTGCTACGGGTGACAAAGTGACCGTGGAAATGACCAAGGGGCAACAAGCGCTCTTCAAAAAGCAGGGCGTAGAAGTGGATCCAGAGAACCCAGTTTACCAAGCTGAGATCACCGAGCTAGGCATTGCCGATGCATTTACCGCTGAAGTGCCCAACTCCACCTCGCCGGCTGAACCAAACAAACTTGCCGTGCCCGTCAAGATTGGTGATTACTCACTGCTGGGTTTCGATCGGCTAGCTTCCTTTGCCTACGAAGTGCCGGATGATCCAATTACCGAACCCAAGGCTAAGAAGATTTTGGAATCCAATGAGATACCTGAGAGCATCAAAAAATTTGACGGACAAAAGGTCGCTCTTAAAGGGTTTATGCTTCCGCTAAAGGTGGAAGATGGCTTGATCACCGAACTGCTGATTCTGCGCGACCAATCTTTGTGTTGCTATGGCGCCGTACCGAAGATAAACGAATGGGTGAGTGTGCGAATGCCTAAAAA
>DPAW01000289.1 GCA_003517285.1 Verrucomicrobiales bacterium | reverse complement strand
CGGCCTGTCACTTCGTATTTCCAACCCGCCAGAAAGGCCTCAGGATGCCATCGACGCAGTTGGCGGATAATCTTTGGGGTGGGCTTGAGAGTTAATGTGAGGCTTTCAGCGCTTGGAATTTTGCCTCGGCGAGGCCGGGCGACGGTGAAATCGGAGACGGCTGCTACATGGAAAATCGCTTTCACCTTCAGTGTGGCCGCTCCTTTCATTTGCTGTTGCAGTGAGCGCGTGGTGTTGAAGCGAAGGATGCGAACCTTTCGGCTGCGTGGATTGTGCAGTGCGGTTTCCGAAAGTAGCAATGTGACGCGGTGGCCGGCCCGTGCCAGAGCATCGGCCAAGGCACAGCCCAGCCGGCCGGTGGAGTGGTTGGTTAACCGGCGCACTTCATCGATCGGCTCGTAAGTTGCGCCGGCGGTGACCAAACAGTGCATGCGGCAGAGTGGACAACTCCACCGGTTCAATGCAAGCTCCGCGCATGAGCAAAATTGTCGGCATTGATTTGGGGACCACCCATTCGGCCATCGCCGTGGTTGAGGCGGGGATGCCCGGAATTCTTGCCGACGCGGAAGGTCGAAGATTGCTGCCTTCCGTGGTTCATTTCCCGGCGAATGGTGAACCGGTGGTGGGCGTTGCCGCCAAGCGGATTCAAACGGTGGAGCCAGAGCGGACAGTGGTATCGGCTAAACGGTTTATGGGACGATCCGAAAATTCCTTGGTAAAAGGCGAGGCCGCCTCACCGGTGGAGGTTTCGGCGTTGATCCTCAAGGAACTTCGGGCTCAAGCGGAGGCTGCTTTGGGGGAATCGGTGGATCGTGCTGTCATTACTGTGCCGGCTTATTTCAATGACGCCCAACGTCAGGCCACCAAGCTGGCAGGGGAACAGGCCGGTTGGAAGGTGGAGCGGATTATTAATGAACCCACGGCCGCGGCCTTGGCGTGTGGTCTTCAGGGCTTGCCGGAGGGGGATCAGGTGGCGGTGTATGATTTGGGCGGCGGCACATTTGATCTGTCGATTCTTGAACTTCGTGAAGGCGTGTTTCAAGTGCTGGCCACACACGGCAACACGGCATTGGGTGGTGATGATGTGGATGCAGCGATTGCGGAATGGCTGGAGACGAAAGTCGAAGGTGAGCTCGATGCCACAGGCAAGGCGCGCATTCGTGAAGCGGCCGAGCAAGCGAAAATTGCTTTGTCCAGTTCTGATGAATACCGAATTCAGCTTCCGTTTCTGAAACCGGATTTCAGTTTGGAAGTGAACTTCAGCCGGGCTGATTTGGAGTCGCTGGCGCGGCCGATCCTTGAACAAACCAAAACACACTGTCGTCAGGCCTTAACGGATGCCGGCATGAAGTCGACGGATTTATCGCAGGTGATCTTAGTGGGCGGGCAGACTCGGATGCCTTTGGTGCGGCGGCTGGTTGCGGAGTGGTTTGAGTGCGCAGAGTACGAGGAGGTGCGAGGGGATGTGCGTTTGGGTGATTCCTTTCATTCGGCCGATGGGCCCGTGTTGAATACCGGGGTGAACCCCGATGAGGCTGTGGCGTTGGGGGCGTCCATTCAGGGGGCGATTTTGTCTGGGGAAATGACGTCGACTTTGCTTTTGGACGTGACGCCTTTGTCCTTAGGGGTGGAAACATTTGGCGGTTTGATGAATGTGATTATCCCCCGCAACAGCACAATCCCGGCCAAGGCGGGTGAAATGTTTACCAATGCAGTAGATGGCCAACGGGCGATGCTGGTGCATGTCCTGCAGGGTGAACGCGAGCGGGCGGCCGATAACTGGAGCTTGGGGCGGTTTGAATTGGAATTTGAATCCGCACCACGCGGGGGTGCCCGTGTAGGTGTACAGTTTGAAATTGATGCAGACGGCATTTTGCAAGTGCTCGCCCGGGATACGACCACTGGACGTGAGAAGATTGTGCCCATTCAATCGGCCGTGGACGTGAGTGATGATCGCGTCCAGGAAATGGTTGAGGAATCGGTGGAGCATGCCTTTGAGGATATGGACGCGCGACGCTGGGTGGAGGCGGCGCTCAAGGCAGACGAGGCGGTCAAGGCGGCGCGCGATGGTCTCGAGGCGTTTCGTGATGAGCTGGACAATGCACAGATCATCGACGAGGCTATTGCGGCTGTGGAGGGTTTGCTGCAGTCAGCGGATAATGATCAGGGCGATTTGCCGGCGCTTAAGGCAGCCGTGGCGCGATTGGATCAGGTGACCTTGCCTTTGGCGGATCTCATAATGGATCGCGCCATGGAAGCGATGCTGCGTAAGCAAGGGGTGCTGGATTAATTCTCCGCTGCCGCGGGATCCAGGTTCTCGAACGGCGTATTGAGATTCTTCTCATCCTTGCCGGAGGAATCCTCTGCTGAATCGTCGTCGTGCGGTTCTTCCTCAAGATCTTTCAGCTTCGATTTCTCATGAGGATTTTCAGCGCGTTGATTAGCCGGGAGCGGGTTGACCAGTGCGTCAATGCCCCGGCCGGCAAGTCGTGGGGCAACGTCTGATTTACCCCAAGGTTTTAGGGCATCGATGAATCGTTTGACCGTGTCGAATCCAATATCTTTGTGGGCATTTTCCCGTCCGCGGAAACGAAGGTGGATTTTCACCTTCATGTCCTGACACAGGAAATTGGTGGCGTGAGCCAGCTTGAAATCGAAGTCGTGCTGTTCGCAGCGGGGGCGGAGTTGGACCTCTTTCACCTTGCCGACTTGCGCGCTCTTCTTGTTTTCCTTTTTCTTCTTGGATTCCTCGTACTGGTATTTTCCGAAATCACAAATACGACATACCGGAGGACGGGCGTTTGGCGAGATTTCTACCAGATCGAAGCCGGCTCGTTTGGCCAAAGCCAGTGCCTCCTCAGTTTTCATGACGCCCACCTGTTGGCCTTCGGCATCCACTACACGTACCTCTCGGACGCGGATGCGTTCGTTGACCCGGGTGCGGGGTTCCCAGCGTCGTCCTCTGCCCTTACCACGCGGACGACTCAAAGCAGTTCCTGAATTTGTTGAATGGCCATATCTCGGTACCGACGCAATGTGCGTACGGAATTTATGTATTTGAGCGCAAACTTCTCAAGACGCAAGTAAATCTTTGATATGTCTCACGCTTTTTCATGGCCAATACGCAGGGTAATCGGTACTTTCCCGCCCCGGTTATGGCTACCTTGAAACCATTTGCCGCCCTGCGGCCCAAACCTGAGCTTGCAGCCCAGATCTGTGAGCTGCCTTACGACGTTATGAACAGTGGGGAAGCGCGCGAAATTGCCGCAGGTAATCCCTATAGTTTTTTGCACGTTAGCAAGCCCGAGATTGACCTCGAACCGGGGGTGGACGTGTATTCCGAGGCTGTGTATGCGAAGGGGTCGGAAAATTTCCAGCTACTTCAAGAGCAGGGTGCCCTCGTGCAGGACTCCCAGCCGGGATTTTACCTGTACCGCCAGATCATGGATGGCCATGCCCAAGTAGGCTTGGTGGCGGCAGCGAGTTGCGCGGAATACGATGCAGAAATCATTAAGAAACATGAGCTAACCCGGCCAGCCAAGGAAGACGATCGCGTTCGTCATATTGAGGCGTTGGATTCCCAAACAGGCCCAGTGTTCCTCACTTATCGAGCCGATTCCGAGGTGGATGCCTTTTTTGAACGAGTGATCGCCACGGAGCCGGATATTGATTTCACGGCGGAAGATGGTGTGCAGCACACGGCTTGGAATGTGTTTGATGCTGAAGACGTTGCTTTTTTGCAAGCAAAGTTTGAGGCAATTGATTTTTTGTACATTGCCGATGGACATCACCGAAGCGCGGCGGCCTCTCGTGTGAACGCCTCCCGATCCGGCGCGGGGCAAAGCGGGTTTTTCCTAACGGTGACATTTCCTCATAACCAAATGAAAATCCTCGCCTACAACCGGGTAGTGAAGGATTTAAATGGTTTGGACGCGGAAATGTTTCTAGAGCGGCTGGAAACGGTTTTTGAAATCACCGAAGGCGGCACCGGCGATTGTGGCGCAAAAAATGAACTGGGCTTGTACTTGAAAGGCACCTGGCGACGGCTTGTGTTTAAACCGGAATTTGCCAAAGCCGACACGCCCATGGATGAGCTGGATGTGGCGTTGCTCCAGAACCATGTCTTGAGCCCCATGCTTGCGATTGATGATCCGCGCACCAGTGACCGGATTGATTTCATTGGCGGAATCCGTGGCACCGCGGAGCTGGAGAGGCTTGTGGATGGTGGTGACTACGCCTGCGCATTTTCGATGTACCCCACCAGCATTGAGGATTTGATGGCGATTGCGGATGCCGGGGGTATCATGCCGCCCAAAAGCACATGGTTTGAGCCAAAGTTGCGCGACGCCATGTTTTGTCACATGATTTAATTTTATCCTATGAAAATTGTACTCGCATATTCCGGTGGGCTGGATACTTCGGTGTTGCTCACGTGGTTAAAGGAAAAATACAACGCTGAAATGATCGCCTTCTGTGCGGACGTGGGTCAGGAGGAGGAATTGCGAGGGCTGGATAAAAAAGCCAAACGCACCGGAGCCTCCAAAATGTTTATTGATGATCTTCAGGAGGAGTTTGCCGCAGATTTTATTTATCCCATGATGCAGGCCGGGGCGATCTACGAAGATCAATATTATCTCGGTACGAGTATTGCGCGACCCTTGATTGCCAAGCGCATGGTGGAGATTGCCCGCAAAGAAAAAGCCCATGCCATTGCTCACGGGGCGACAGGCAAGGGAAATGATCAGGTACGTTTTGAGCTTACGACTGCATCACTGGCACCTGAAATTGATATTATTGCCCCGTGGCGGATGGCGGAATTTCGCGAGCAATTCCCCGGGCGTAAAGAGATGATTGATTACTGTCGGAAACACAAGGTGGACGTCGAGGCTAGCGCCAGTAAGCCGTATTCAATGGATCGCAATCTTCTGCACATTTCATATGAGGCTGGGATTCTGGAGGACACGTGGTTTGATGCCTTTACGCCAAAGAACAAGGAGATGTTCAAGTTGTCGGTGGCGCCCGAGGATGCGCCGGATAAGCCGGAGTATGTGAATCTCGAGTTTTATAAGGGAAACTGTATCGCTGTGAACGGCAAGGCTCTGAATCCACTTGGGGTGATGCGGAAGCTCAATAAGCTGGGCGGCAAGCACGGAATTGGCCGTGTGGATATCGTGGAAAACCGGTTTGTGGGCATGAAGAGTCGCGGAGTATACGAAACGCCGGGTGGTACCATTTTGCATTTTGCGCATCGGCAGATGGAATCCATCACCATGGATCGCGAGGTGATGCACATTCGGGATTCGTTGATCCCGAAATATTCCGAGCTGGTATACAACGGCTTTTGGTATGCACCGGAACGCGAAACATTGCAGGCGTTGGTGGGTGAAACCCAAAAGACAGTTTCCGGCACGGTTCGTTTAAAGCTTTACAAGGGTGGCCTTTACACCGCGGGCCGTAAGTCGAAGCTTAGCCTGTACAATCCGGATATCGCAACGATGGAGGCGGACCCAACCGAAGCGTACAATCAGGATGACGCCACCGGTTTCATTAACCTAAATGCGTTGCGCCTGAAGGTGCGTTCCAAAGTTCAGGGTGTGAAGACTCGAGTGAAAAAGCGTTAACGCTCGGCGGGCAGTTTTACCTGCGCGTGAATATTGGTGATGCCCGCCGTACTGGCGGCATCTCGAACGCCCACGACTTCACCAAACGGAGCCTTTTCGTCGGCTTGAATATTCAGATTCACATGCGGGTTTCTTTGGGCGCGTTCCTGCAGAAGAGCGCTTAATTCCGTAAGTGTCACAGTGCGATTGTTCAAGCGCAGATGTGGGGCTTCCTGTCGGATTTGAATTGTTAGGGGCTCATCGGTTTCCGTGATGGCACTGCCTGCATGCTGGGAGGCGGGCAGGTTTAAATCCAGCGCCGGTACGCGTTCCTTAAAAGTTGTACTCACCACGAGGAAGATCAGCACCACCATTAGGACATCGATCAGAGACACGATAATCACGGATGGCGCAGACCGTTTCTTGTTGGCGCGAAATTGCATAGGGTGGGCTGAACTAAGTGTTGCGGCGGTATTGGCTGCGCAGGAACTCGTCGCAAAGATTTTCCATTTCAATCGAAAGCGTTTCGACCTTGCGATTGTAATAACTCCAGCCAACCAATGATGGGATGGCGACCACCAAGCCGAGCAGGGTGGCCTTGAGTGCTATGCTGATGCCTTCAGAGAAAAGGGCGGTTTGTTCGCCGGAAGCCTCCACACCCATTCCTTGGAAGAGCGTGATGAGCCCAAATATGGTGCCCACCAAACCAAGTAACGGAGCTACACCGGTTACGATTTCCAGCACGACGATGCCGCGTTCTAGCTTGGCCACTTCAGCTCTGGCACGGGTTTGAATCAGCTCGATATTTTCCTCTCGTGGCAAATGTAAGTGATCAATAGCACAACTCAACAGGCGCCCGTAGGGCGAGGGTAATTGATTGCTGGTCGTCCGAAGCGCCAACAATTCTTCCTGGGTTTGACAGACGCTCTGGCCCTCGACCAATCGACCGGGGATGACCGCTTCGCGTCTCAGCGCTATGCCGCGTTCAACAATCAAAAAAAGGCTGACTAATGAGGTCGCGATGAGTACGCCGATAATCGTGGTTTTCATCGCCGATTGCGGTGGTCCCTGACCGGCGGTTTCTGAATCCGCGGCGGCAAGTGTGTGTGTGGACAGGCTTGTGAAGAGAATCAACAGGCAAACAGAAAACAGCTTCATCGGACAAGATAATTGAAAGTAATACGGCAACGTCGCGGGCCGGGGCCAAGCTGGGTGCGCATCTCATTGCTCCAAGGTTCGAAGGGAGCTGGTTGCTCGATGGCTTCCCGGCAGAAAAATTGCAGGATAGAGGCTGCGCGCGTGTCGTGGATTTGAACATTATCAATCCGGCCGTCGGCATGGAGGTTGAAATCCACCTTGACCGTGCTGGCAACCCAGGAGCGGTCTTTAATCTGTTTGCGCCAGGCGATACTAATCGCGGCGAAGAAGCGGGCATCGTAATCGCCAAAACCAGTCAGCCGAACATCCAACGCAGGCGCACCCGTGCGGGCGGTGCCGGCATTAACCGTTTTCATATTGCGACTGCCGAGGCCAGATTTAGCCTGCTGTAGCGTTGGTGCTTTTGGGCCGTCCTGAAATGTCGGAAGCAAGCCGGCCGTACCGTTGGGTTTGGTCGGTGCGGGTAATTGATTGTTGGGGAGGTTGGCAGTCGCCTTTTGGAGTCCTTGCTTCGGGGGATTTGCGGGTAGGCGTGGTGATGCCGAAGTAATCGGGGTGATTGGGATCGGCTTGGTGTGACTGCCGCTGCTTGGACTGGGGGCTGGAGTTTGCGGTCTTGGTTGGTTGGGTTTGCCGGCGCTTGGGCGTGAGGCTGGCTGCGGCTTGGGTTGCAGCGAGGTGGGGTTAGGGACATTGATGGTGCCCGGGGAGGTGGTTGTTTTGCCGTTTAGTTTGGGCTTGTTGTCGGGCGTGGTCACTGGCTCCGACTGGGCGGCTTGTGAGTTTTTGTTGGAATAAAACGGCGTTTCCTTTTTGGGCGGTTCCGGGGTGGCTGCTTCAGGGGGAACCGGAACAAAGATGTTTGTTTTTTTGGGTGGCTCCTCAGGGGCAAGAGTAGGTGGCGGCTCGCTGAGATCGAGGGTGACCAGTTGATATTCTTTCTCTGGGGCAGCAGGAAAAGAGACGGTCTTCAACCAACCACCCCAGAGCACCCCGGCGGCGATGGTGGCATGAATCACCAGTGTCGTGATCAACGCGGCCGTGATGGCGTGCGATTGATGTTCCTGGGGGGGATTCATGAGGTGAGATTCTGGTAGTCGTGGGCCGGCGGCAATGCTTACTTGTTAAGACTGCTCCCAACCTATGGGTGTTGCGTTTACATACTGAATAATGCCGCCGAGGTCGAGATTGGATTGAACGGTCGGCCGCTTTCAGGTAAGGGCTGCGTATGGACGATGCGGCGCATGGATTGCGGGTGAACTTGGATCAACTGGTATATCAGGATGGGGTGCTCACGCCGCCGGATACGCCGCATTGTTTTGCTTATTACATCACTATTCTGAATGAAGGGCAGGAAACAGTCACCGTGCGGGGGCGCAAATGGGTGGTGACCGAAAGCAACGGCGAGGTAATCGCGGTGGAGGGGGATGGCGTGGTTGGGGGGTTTCCAGCCCTTGAGCCGGGCGAACATTTCAGCTACAACAGCTATCATATGATCCGCTCATCTCGTGCCATTGCGCAGGGTAGTTATTTGGGGATCACGGCCAATGGTGAGCCGGTGGTGGTCGGTATTCCGTCCTTTGAATTGGTGGTTCCGGGAACGGGCGAGGTGGGTTACTGCTAGGTAACCTTAGCGCGCGCGATAGATAATGCGTGCCTTGGAAAGATCGTAGGGAGACATCTCCACCTTCACAGTGTCGCCTTCAGCAATACGGATCCAGTTCTTCCGCATCTTGCCCGAAATATGCGCCAGCACTTCATGTCCGTTAGGTAGCTTGACCTTGAACATTGTGCCGGGCATCACCTGCGAGATGGTGCCTTCTAATTGTATGGGTTCTTCCTTCGGCATTGGGAAAGGGCGCACCTTGCCCGCGCGGCAATGGGTTGGCAAGTGCAAAGGGCATAAAAAAGCCCCGTTTTGGGGCATGTGAATTTACGAGAGTGATTGCTGGATTATTCAGCTAGCAGCTTCTCCACCTTGGCATCGAGTCCGCTGCGGGCTTTCATGTCCACTAGGTTGCCGTCCTTATCTACCAACCACATGGCGGGGATACCTTGGATGCCGTACATGACGGCGAACTCATTCTTCCAGCCCAATCCATCAAAGTGCTGCGGCCAAGGCATGTCGTTCTCCTTCACAAATTCAGTGAGTTTATCTTTCGATTGGTCGAGTGAAACTCCAACGATTTCAAATCCTTTCTCGTGATATTTGGCGTAGGTCTTCTTCAAGTTGGGTAGTTCAGCGATGCAGGGACCACACCAAGTGGCCCAGAAGTCGATCAACACAACCTTGCCCTTCAGCTTGCCTAGATCGACCTGGCGTCCGTCCACAGCTTTGAAGGTCATTTTGACAGGCTTGCCCAAGGCATCCATTTTCTTGAGCTTGCCGGCAGCCGCACTGGCCATCTGAGTCGGTCCATTTTCCATGACGCGCTTAAGAAAATCTTTGGCTTTTTCGGGTTCTACGGAATCAGCCATGCGCATCAATACGGCGTTGGCACCGGAGTCCTTGGGGTATTTCTTGAGGATTGCGAGGATGCCTTTCTCGGCCTTTACAGCTAGCGTTTTGGCGAGCTTCTTGTCTTCCACCAGAGTGCTGGCTTCGGACAACATCATCAGTGGCCTGCTGTCACTTGGAAATTCCTTGGCCAATTCTTGTGCGCCTTTGGCGTACTCTTGAAAAGCCTTGGTACGGTCTTCAGAAATGAGACCGCGGACTTTACCGATTAGTTCTTTCGCTGCATCGTCGAATTCCCGTTTGGCCGGCTTGTCTTCGGCACGGAGGGAAGCTGTAAGGGTAAACGCAGCAATCAGCGAAAGCTGCACAATGGAGCGAAGTGTGTTCTTCATAAAAACCTCGGGGGGTTACGTTTAGCCTAAGGTGATCTAGTGGGTTGGCGAGCTTTTTTAGTCAGTTAATTAACCCAAATCTTTGAGGGTTTTGAGTTCGTCGCCTTTTAAGTGAAGGGTTTGCGTAGGGAACGCGAACTCCAGACCCATCTCGGTCAGTTTATCCATGATCTTGAGATTAACGCGTTCGCGGGTCTCCAAATACTCCTTCCAGACTGTGCTTGTGCTGAAATAATACAGGAAGACATCCAGCGAGCTTGGGCCGAAGTCCGTGAACTGCACGAGTTTGTAATCCTGATCCACGCCTTCATCTTCGTTGAGGATCTTTTCAATGGCCTCGAGAGCTTCGCGCATTTGGTCGGGCGTGGTGTCGTACGTGAGGCCCAGCGTCATCTTGATGCGGCGTTTCGGCATTTGGGACCAGTTTTTAATCGTCTCACTGGCTAACGTGCCGTTGGGGACAGTCATTAGTGTCTTATCGAACATTCTGATTTTGGTAGAGCGAAAACCGATTTCCTCAACATCACCATCAATTGAATCGCCCACGGTAATCCAATCGCCCACCTTGTAGGGCCGGTCGGTCAGGATATTGATCGTGCCAACGAGATGGGCGACTGAATCCTTTGAGCCCATGGAAAAGGCAAAGCCCAGTACGCCGCCCAAAGCCACAAGGCCGGTGATGTTCACACCAATGGTCGCCAAAACAGTGAGTGTGCCGATGATGACCACCACGATCCGCAAGGCTCGACGGATAAGTGGGGTGAATTGGCCGCGTAATCCTTCATCGGCCTTGGCCAATAATTCATCCAAATAATGTGCGGCCACATCCACCAAGCGATATATTAGCCAAATGATCGTGAAACCAAGGAAGATGGTGTAGCTCTTGCCAATCAGTTCGGTCGGGAAACGCTCTAAATTGAAGATTAGGAGAAACGCCGCTAAGTGAACGGCACCGATCATGACAAACGTGTTGATCGGCTTGATGATTGCCTCAAAAAGTTGATCGTCCCATTCCGCTTCGGTTTGCTGCACGAATTTCTCGATTCGCGTTTGGAGGGATTTGAGGGCGATACGCTTGATAATTAGCCCCGCCAGAATCGCGAGAAAAGCAGCCACCAATTGCCAGGCCAATATGCCGATGCCGAGAATGTCCTGTCCGAGGTATTGCTGAAAGGTCTGAACTGCCGCCGAGTCTTCGAGTTTCTTGGCGAGCGCTTCGGTTTTCTGCTTTGCGGCGTTGTTGGTGTTTACCTCAATCGGTGGTGGGTCCGCGGCCAATGCGGAGGTTGAAGTACCAAAACAATATAGGAGGACACTTAAGACAATGGCGGGCCAATGTTGCATACGGGAAAATTGAGTAGTCCACAAGGCGGGGTCAAGCCTATCCGACAACGGTCGGTATCAAGATCCACTTAGCCAAGGCCAGCAGGAAGAAGAAACCGGCTACATCAGTAACCGTTGTGATTAGGATGCTTGAGGCTAACGCAGGATCCAGCCTGAAGAATTTTAAGGCAAACGGAATCAGGACTCCAAATAGCGCAGCCGCCATGAGGTTGAGGATCATGGCTAGACCTACCACCAAGCCCAGTTTCCAGCCTAGGCGTCCATCAAACAGTCCTCCTACAAGATAGCCGACAACACCCACAATCAGGCCTATAATTAGTCCAATTAGAACACTCAGGAGAATCTCTTTGAATAGTGCTTTGCGACCGTCTCCGGGGGATAGTTCTCCGAGTGCCATGTCGCGAATGATAACGGTGACTGTTTGCATGCCGGCATTGCCGCCTTGACCGGCGATGATTGGCAGAAAAATCGCTAGCACAGCAAATGTTTCAATTGTGCTTTCAAAGACGCCTACTACCGCGCCAGCGAGACAGGCGGTGATTAGGTTGATGCACAGCCATGGCAGTCGTTTGCCAAAGGATTGTTTCCAAGGCGTGAGCGCACGTTCTTCGCCGGAGAGGCCTACCATCTTTTGCATGTCCTCCGTCTGCTCTTCAATGGCAACGGACAATGCTTCGTCGCCTCGGATGACTCCAACCAGTCGGCCTTCTTCATCAAGCACAGGGAGGCCTAGGAAGTGGTATTTTTCAAAGCGCCGGACGACCTCCTCTTGGTCGTCAGTGACTCGCACATACTTGACCTCACGGTTCATGACGTCCGCGGTCTTTACTTCGTCATCAGAGAAAATGAGGTCGCGGATGGAGACGATGCCGACAAGTTTTTCGTCCTTATCGGTGACGTACAGATAATTGATATCTGATGGTGAATGTTCACGATGCTTGCGGCGAATACGGCGGAGACCATCGCCCACGGTGTGGTGGGAGCGCAGCGTCACAAACCGGTCGTTCATGATGCCACCCGCGGTGTCCTCGGGGTATTTCAGGAGATCACGCGCAGCCTGCGCTTCCTCCTTGCCCATCTTGCGGAGCAGGCGTGCGCGGTCGATCTCTGGGATTTCTCCCAGCACGTCCGCAGCCTCTTCTGCGTACATTTTGTTGAGGAGCGGAACGAGCTTGGACTGGGGGAATTCCTCCAGTAAATCCGCGATCCACTCGTCCTCCAGTTCGGCCAAGGTGGCTGATGCGGTGTCGACGGGCAGCTCGGCTAGGAGGTGGCGGGCTTCTTCGGTAGGCATTCGCTGCAGGCGATCGGCCAGATCAGCCGGGTGCATTGCCTTAAACTCGTCCAGATAGATGGGGGTTGTGTCCGCCATGGTTGCCTCCGCAGTGCTTGGATTCTAAGGCGAAACTGACGTTTTACAAGCCGCGAGTGTTCACCGACAGGAACACTTTAACCGCCGGCGACAATTCGTACGATCTCCAGGCGATCTCCGGCTTGGAGTTGCTGTTCAGTGAAGGAAGACGGCGGAAGGGCTTCGCCATTGAGTTCCACCACAACCGAACGGGGTGGCAGGTCGAGTTCTTGCAGGAATTCGTCCACCGTGCAGGGGATGTTTACGTCTGTCTCTTTACCGTTGGCAATGACGGCGGCCATCATGAAATTTCGAGCAAACTCACTTCCGGGCGGCAATTGAAACGCAGCCCGTGGAGGTTGCCGACCCCTTTGGTGATATGAAGCCAGCGGTCACCCAAGCGGTGCAGGCCCCGAACATATTTCTTATCTTTCACCGGCGCCAAAGGATCACCCACACCGGGCAGGTAAACCTGGCCGCCATGCGTGTGGCCGCTTAGCATCAGTTGCCACGGGTACGCGGCCAATTCAGTCTTGGTGTCCGGATTGTGCGATAGCAGAATAGTGGGGTATTGGTCATCAAGTTCAGCAAAGGCTTGTTGTGAGTGGCATTCCCGATTCCAAAGATCGCCTACGCCCACGAGGTTGATTGTATGACCAGCTAAATCGAGCAGTGTGTGTTCGTTATGCAGAAGTCGGATACCGGCCTTTTTCAGCATTCGCTGAACGGGTAAGCTATGCGCGGCACCAATTTTCATTGTACCGGCCGCCCAGGAACCACCATCATGATTGCCTAGGCAAGCAAAGGTGGGCGCGGCTCTGGGGAGTGCGCGAAGCACTTCACTGTATTTGTCGAATTGCCGATACTTCCAAGTGATGAAATCACCCGTTAGACAAATTAAATCCGGATTCAGTTCCAAGCCAACTTCCAAAGCGCGGCGCAGGTAACCGAGGCTCACGGCCTTGGAGGCGTGCAGGTCAGATAAGTGCAGCAAACGAAGCGGGCGCTCGGCCTTCATGATGGGGGCACGGTGGCGATTGACCTCAAGCCAGCCGGATTCCCAAAGGCGCATATAGGCATAGGATCCCGCGCCGATAAAGCAGGAGCCGAGTGATCCGCAGAGAAAGCGTCGCCGGTTTGTACGGTTTTGCCAATAATTGCGGAGGCGCTTGATCACGGCCGAAGAATAACCTCTGTCTTCAAGGGGTCAACGCCGCGTCCCAATCTTTCCAAACAGGTTCATAGCCGAGACTGATTATCTGTTGGGCGATTATTTCTGGAGAGCGCTCATCGGCGATATCAAACTGGCCTGTAGCGCCCGTAGCCCATTCACTGGATTGCTCGGTCAAAGCGATCATTTTTCCGCGTTCGGTCTTATGGAGCTTGTCGCTACCAGCCCCAGTGTAACCTCCTGGCTCGGTATGGCTTCCGGCACTCATTAGGGTAACGCCCAGCGGAATCAGGCCATTGCGCAGGGTGGCCGGTTCACGAGTGGAGAGCACAATGCCAACATCAGGGAGAAACAGGCGCAGGGCGCAAATCAATTGCGTGAGGTCGCGGTCTGAAATCGGATCAATGGGATCAAAGCTTCCGGCGCAAGGTCGGAGACGGGGCAGGGAAAGTGTCAGTTGAGCTTTCCAGCAATGTTTCAATAGCCACTCCGCATGCGCCGCAAGAGCGATTGCTTCGGTGCGCCAGTCGCTCAACCCAAAAAGAGCGCCAATGCCGAGGCGGCGGAATCCGGCGGCGTAGGCGCGTTCGGGGGTTGCAAGGCGCCAGTCGAAATCCTTCTTTGGGCCCGCTGTGTGATGCACTCGATAAGCATTTCGATCATAGGTCTCCTGGTAGACGACCAAACCCTCGGCCCCTGCAGTTACGAGTGGCTGATAAGCCTCGGTTTCCAGTGGGCCTAGCTCCAATGAAAGGCTAGGCAAAGTTTCGTGGAGTATTCGGACGCATTGTTCCACGTAGCCGTTGGAAACGAATTTGGGATGTTCGCCAGCCACAAGAAGTACATTCCTAAAGCCTTGTTCTGCTAGCGCTTGGGCTTCGGTCATTACTTCTTCCGGCTCGAGCGTGACGCGCAAAATTGGGTTGTCCCGCGAGAAGCCACAGTAGGCGCAGTTGTTGATGCATTCGTTAGAAAGATAAAGCGGAGCGAAGAGACGAATGGCCCGGCCGAAACGTTGTTGCGTTAGTGCCTTGGAATGGCCAGCCAACGTCTCCAACTGATCCGAGCCAGCCGGGGAAATCAACTGGGCAAAATCTCCAAGAGACGGCTGTGCTGCGC
>DPAW01000030.1:2814-6410 GCA_003517285.1 Verrucomicrobiales bacterium | reverse complement strand
CCTGCTGTACGCCTTCACCGGAGACATCGCGCGTGATGGAGACGTTCTCGGTGCGGCGGGTGATCTTGTCGATCTCGTCGATATAAATGATGCCCATCTCCGCGTGCTTCACGTCGTAGTCCGAGGACTGCAGCAAACGCAGGATGATGTTTTCCACATCCTCACCCACATAACCGGCCTCGGTCAGGGTGGTGGCGTCGGCGATAGCAAACGGCACATCGAGCACGCCGGCGAGGGTGCGGGCGAGCAGGGTCTTGCCGGTGCCGGTGGAGCCGATGAGCATAATGTTGGTCTTCTCAATCTCCACGCCGGCATGAGGGGCATCCTCGGACTCGGCGGCGGCCTCGTGCAGGATGCGTTTGTAGTGATTGTGTACGGCGACGGACAACGTCTTCTTGGCGGCGTCCTGCCCGATGCAATACTTGTCCAGCTCGGCCTTGATCTCGGCGGGTTGCTTGATGGCCAGCTGCGGCGCCTCGCCCTTGGGGGCTTCCTCAGCCAGCTCCTTGTCGAGCACTTGTTTGAAGGTTTCGATGCATTCGTCGCATATGTACACCCCCGGGCCGGACACCAGCTTGCGGACTTCGGCATGCGATTTGCCGCAGAAGCTGCACAGGGTGAGATTACGAGGGCGGGCCATGGTCGGTGCGGATTATTTCTCGTCCACAGACGATTTGTCCGGAAGCGTAGTGACATCCTTGCGGGAGGACACTACTTCATCCACGAGGCCAAAGTTCTTGGCTTCCTCGGCGGTGAGAAAATTATCGCGTTCGCATGCTTCGTACACTTCCTCGTAGGGCTTGCCACTGTGTTTGGCGAGAATGCCGGTGAGGGTTTTCTTGAGCTCCAACATGTGTTTCACGTGGATCTCCATGTCGGTTGCTTGACCTTGCGCGCCGCCGAGCACCTGATGGATCATCACGTTGGCGTGCGGTAGGGCAAAGCGTTTGCCGGTCGTGCCACCGCTGAGCAGCACGGCGCCCATGCTGGCGGCCTGACCGATGCAGTAGGTGTTCACGTCGCAAGTGAGGAACTGCATGGTGTCGTAGATCGCCAGGCCGGCGGTGACGTGGCCACCGGGGGAGTTGATGTAAATGTGGATGTCCTTCTTCGGATCGCTCATCTGCAGAAAGAGCATCTGGGCGATTACGGTATTGGCCACCGAATCATCGATGGCGGTGCCGAGGAAGATGATACGGTCCACCAGCAGGCGCGAATAAATATCGTATCCGCGCTCGCCGCGACTGGTCTGCTCTACCACGTGGGGGATCAGGTAATTGTTCTGAACTTCGCTGTTGGCCATATTAAAAAAGCTCGGCCAACCTAAGGAAACAGGGCGTTCGGGTCAATTTTAAAGGGCTTATGCGTCCCGCCAAACCGCGGCTTAGGCCTTGCCCTTGGCGCGTAGGCTCTCGATGGCCGCCCGGGCCGCCGTCATTTCCGCGGCCTTTTTGCTCTTGCCTGAGCCGCGCGCCAATTCATTACCGCTGTGGCGCACGGCGCAGACAAATGACCGGTCATGATCCGGTCCTTCCATCTCCAGCAACCGGTACTCCGGGGCCACCGCATTTTTGCCCTGCAAAATCTCCTGCAACTCGCCCTTGGGATTGCCCGTGTGCCGTCCGGCATCGGCGTGCGTGAGGGACTCGGTGAATTCGGTATGGATGAATCGTTTTACTTTGGTGAACCCTCCATCCAGATAGATCGCACCGACCAACGCCTCAAAGGCGTCGGCCAAAGCCGAGGGTCTTTCCCGGCCATTGTTGATCTCCTCGCCACGACTGAGCACGAGCTCGGGCCCGAGTTGAATAGCCGTGGCGCGTTCTGCTAGCGCCTCTTTGTTAACCAGTCGCGCCCGTGCCTTGGACAACGCACCTTCGTCGCAGGTGGGAAAGCTCTTGTACAATTCCGCGCTGATAATCAGCTGCAGCACGGCGTCCCCGAGGAATTCCAGCCGTTGATTATTGGCGAGCTTCTCGCCTTGTTCATGGCTCACCGAGGGATGGGTGAGGGCCAGTTCCAACAGCTCCGGTTGCTTGAATGTGTATCCCAGCCGTTCTTGGAATGGACCCCGCGCGGGCATGAAGCCTAGGCGACCTGCTCGGCCGCGGGGGTGGTTTCCGGTTCGGGTGCGTCCGCGTCTTCCGCAGATTCAGGTGTATCGTCGGTGTCTTCCGAGGCTTCGGCGTCTGCTTCGCCAGTTGGTTCCTCCGGCTCGGGCGGCCACGGTTTGCCCTCCACCGGCAGGCCGTGTTCCAGCAGGGTGGCGACCTCGATTTGCACCTGTTCCAGCTCCTCCATCTTGAGGTTGGGATCCGGAATGGTAAACACATCGCCGGACTGACTCATCTCGTAGACAAACACGCGGCCATCGGCTTCCTTGATCTGTTCCTTCACTTTAAGCACGCGCTTGCGTTCGAGCATCACAGCGAGAATGTAGCTGGCTTCGCGCCAGCGCGTATCGCCGGTTTCGACCAGCTTCCGCAAGAGCCCTTCGGCATTATCTTTCTGAATCGCCTCGGGTGGTGCTGGTGGCGGGGCTTCGTAAGTGCCCTGCCAAGTGGAGATAAATCCTTTACGCGACGGGGCCCCGTCGCTTTCTTTTTTCCAGCAGGCGGTGCAAATATCCTGCCGCATATACTCGTTATTTTCGTAAACGAGCACGGTATGATAGCTCGTACCGTCTTCAAACGTTACGTCGCAGGTGTGGCATCGATGTCCGCGGGATTGTATATTCCAGTCGTTCAAACGTGTACTCCTCGCGGTTGATAAAACATCGGGCTTGGCGGCCGTTCAACGCCGACTTGTTCGCACCTACTCCGGGGGATTCGGATTGTCCTCGCCGATCCCCACCCATTGATCGACGTACTGCGGCTGGGAATAGGCGCGGCCAACGGAGATGACGCTGGATTCGGGAGTAAAATAAACCGTCTTCTCATCCACCACACACCGCAACGGCGAATCGGCGCAGTTCAACACATGCGCCAGCACCTGTAGCACGGAGGTTTCGCGCAGAGGCTGACCCCAGTTGCGGATTCGAAACAGGGTGACATCCTCCTTGCGGCGGGGCGGCTGCCATAGCGGCGGGCGCGGCACGGGCGGTCGAAATAAGGGCCGGCCGGTAAGCGGGTCAATTTGGATGGGGGGCGCGTTGGGGTTACCTGGGATGGTGCCGGGAGGAAAACCGGGCAACAGCGGTGGCCCCGCGGAGAGGTCGATGACTCGCGGGGCTTCTCCAAACGGTTGCGCCGGTGGCACGAGTTGTTCCTTTGCCTTGGCCTGATCGATATCCGGATTCTTGACTGGGATGGAAAACACCAGTCGCGGCAGATTGTCATTGCCCGTCTCCGCCAGAATCCCGTTCAACGTCTGCAACACCTCAGCCAGCGTGAAGGATTCCAGTGATTTGACATTGATGCGTGTACGTTCCAACTCACGCGCGATCAACTTGCCTTGCAGCGAGATTTCCATCCGATTCTTCAACACCCGCTCCAACCGCCAAGTCTTGCCGGTTTCCGTGTCCAACCGCACGTGCAGGAGCGTGCCGTCATTCTGGATCAGGGACCGCAACTGGAAACGGGGCTCGGCGGCCGTGG
>DPAW01000030.1:1870-2385 GCA_003517285.1 Verrucomicrobiales bacterium | reverse complement strand
GTGACATGGACAGCCAATGTCCTAGTGACGCCGATACGCTGTTGCCATCATGAATGACACATTGATGTTTCCTTTGGTGCCCGCGGGCTTGGTGATAGTGGGGATGGCATTGTTGTTGGCTGGACCGTGGCCGGTGGGCTTACCTGTGCTGGTGGCGGGCACCAGCGAATTGGTCGGCGCGTTGTTCGCCGGTTGACAAGACGGGCGCATCGGCCTTTCATCGGCGCGATGAAACCCCTTGTTCCTTTCACCCGATTGGTGTCGGCGCTGTGCGCGCTGGCGTTTGTGGGCACGGTTTCCGCGGAGTTGCCGCAGTTGAAGCTGGTGAATGCCTATCCCAACCTCAAGCTCCAACGGCCCCTGTGGCTGGAGCAGCTGCCCGATGGCCGAATGTTCGTGCTGGAACAGCGCGGCACCATCCTCGAGCTGCCCAAGAACGCCAAGGGCGACCAGGCTAAGGTGCTCTTCGATATTTCCGGGCGCAATCCGTACGTTAAGGATGAGGAAGGCCTGCT
>DPAW01000030.1:0-1527 GCA_003517285.1 Verrucomicrobiales bacterium | reverse complement strand
AAGGCCAACGGCAAACTGTACGTCTTTTATTCCGCGCACGAACCGCTGCGCAGTATTGTCAGTGAATTCAAGGTGGGCAACAACGGCAAGGTAGATCCGGCCACCGAGCGCAAGCTGGTGACCATTGAGCGGCCGTTTTGGAATCATGACGGCGGCTGCATCCTCTTCGGGCCGGACGGTAAGCTGTACATCACGCACGGAGACGGCGGTAAACGCGAGGATCCCTTCGATAACGCGCAAAACCTCGGCACGCTGCTGGGCACCATCATGCGTATTGATGTCGACAAGCCGACGGCCGCGCGGCCCTATGGCATTCCGAGGGACAACCCGTTTGTCGGTCGCGAAGGAGCCCGTCCAGAGATCTGGGCGTACGGTCTGCGCAATGTGTGGCGTATGAGTTTCGATAGTGAGAACGGCGATTTTTGGGCCGCTGATGTGGGCCAGGATTTTTGGGAGGAAGTGAACCTCATCGTGAAAGGCGGCAACTATGGTTGGCGTCCGCGCGAAGGGTTTCACGAAAGTGCGGCCAAAGCCGGTGGCGTGTTGACCACGAAATTCAACCAGCCCGAGAAGTTCATTGATCCCGTGATCGAGTACCCGCATTCACCGGCAGGTGCCGCCAAGTCGAAGTTCAATAAACACGGCCACGGCCTTAGTATCACCGGCGGCTACGTGTATCGCGGCAAAAAGATTCCCGCGCTGCGGGGTGCCTATGTGTATGGTGATTACAAGACAGGTACCGTGTGGGCCTTCCGTCAGAGTGGCGGCAAGGTAACAGAGTACGGCCAGGTGATTGCCCCTAACCCGATCCGGTTTATCGCCAGCTTTGGCGAGGATAACGCCGGCGAGCAGTATCTGCTCGGGTTCGAGGGCCGAGGTCGAATCTACCGCCTCGAAGCTAAGTAAGTTCCAGCATAATAAAATTCCACAAGACGGGCCTCGGCCCGTCTTTTTTGTAGGTTTATTTTCACGCGGAGGGGTGTAGTAAGAAAAAGGTCTGGTGAGGTGTTCGACTCTACCGGATGCGGGGTGTCGGCTTTGTTACGCGGCCTACTGGACGGACATGGAAGCCTTGCTGTTCTCCGCTTCCAAGTTCCGCCGTTGCCCGAGCTGCGGCGGTTTGAAGGCGTTGAATGATTTCGGGGTGTTTGGTGGCTAGATCGGTTTTTTCAGCGGAGTCGATTTTGAGGTCGTAGAGCTTCGGATTTTGCCCGAGCACGAGTTTCCAGCGGGTGTCGCGGACGGCTTGGAGAGAGTGTGTGTGGTAGTAGAAAAAATGATCGTGCGGCGACTTGGCATTACGGGGGCTCCAGACGGGCCAGATGTTTTGGCCGTCGCGTTTACGTTCCGGCAATTGCGCGCCGGCGAGTTTGGCGAAGGTGGGGTGTAGATCCATCAGGGTGCAGAGTTCATCGCTCACGCTGCCGGCGGGAATGAAGTTGGGCCAGCGGACGAGAGCGGGCACGCGCATGCCGCCTTCGGCGGTGGTGTAGCCCCAGCCGCCGAGTGGAGCGTTGCTGCCCTGCG
>DPAW01000263.1:2345-2581 GCA_003517285.1 Verrucomicrobiales bacterium | reverse complement strand
ACGGGCTGATTCCATTTCGCTGGACCGCCTTTGATGAGATTGCTCAAGGCGCGCACTTTGATTTTCAGTTTGGAAAATTGAAGCAGCTTGCCAACGTCTGCCTTGGGTCCACTCCAGATTCCCAAGTGAAACTGGTTCGTCGACAGGGGCGATGTGACTGTGGCGACGATGCGGCCGTTTTCCGCTTTCAGTTCCACGCCGGACCCCAGCACGGTTGCGCCGGTGATGTGGTCGTC
>DPAW01000263.1:0-2028 GCA_003517285.1 Verrucomicrobiales bacterium | reverse complement strand
TTTTCCAGTAACGCCACATTACCCTCCACTGAGCCCAAGGCACCGGGCACTTCGCAGGCGAGCAGGCTCATGGGGCTTTTACTTGGGCTGCGGGTGATTTCAAATTGGCGCCGGAAAATGCCGTCTGCAAAGCTGGGTAACTCCAGCACGCCTGAGGCGCCCACGGTGTAGGAAAGCACAACTGAATCACCGTGCGTGTAGTGCCCGCGCCATTTGGCCCACTCGCGCGGGAGCGGCCCTTTCGAATAGACATCCGCGCCGCTGATGACTGGCGGGTTTGGCTCGGCCCATTCGTTTTTCAATCCCGCCCAACCGGGGCTCATGGGCGTGTGAAACGACAGGTCTCCGATAATCTGTGGTACGCCTTGCAATCCATCGCGCCCGGTGGGGAGCTTAATGAAACCGCCGGTCCAGGCAGCGGCCACGCGAAGGCGTTCGGTGTCGAAACAAATCGCAGCGTTTTGGCCGAGGTCAATGTTCAGGCCCTTCAGGGCGGGCCGCCACGTTTTGCCGGCTAGTTGCCCTTCCAGTCCATAGGCCTGAAACGACCCGATGTCCATTTCGTCCCATTTGGTTTTCTGGACAGCGGGCTTCTTCTTGCGCAGTTTCTTGGGCTTATCCTGCGCCTCCGCCGTGAGCGGAACGGTCATCACCCAAAAGATCGCGAGCAGAAAGCTCCAAAAACGCATACGCGTTGTCTGCCAAATCCCAGCTCAAATTGCGATAAAATAGTGCCGTCTTGCCTGTCAGCCAGTGCTCCGCTACAACTTGCCGCCCTTGAGCAAGCAGTTCTACATCACGACAGCCATCGATTACGTCAATGGCCAGCCGCATCTCGGGCATGCCTACGAGAAGGTGATCACCGACGTTATCGCGCGCGCGCGCCGGTGTCTTGGCAAGGAGGTCTTTTACCTGACCGGCCTGGATGAGCATGGCCAAAAAGTCCAGCAAGCCGCCGAGGCCACCGGGCAGGATGCCCAGACGTATTGCGACGGGCTGGCGCAGGATTGGCAATCGTTCGTCGAGAAGCTCGGCATTTCTAATAACGACTTCGTGCGCACCACGGACGCCCGCCACAAGGCGGTGGTGGCCGAGGTGCTTCAGCAACTTTACGACAAGGGCGAGTTTTATCAGGACGAATACGTCGGCTTCTATTCCGCGAAACAGGAAACGTTTCTGACCGAGAAAGATCGTAACGAGGATGGTGAGTTTGATCCCATCTATGGCGAGGTGCAGGAACTGCGCGAGAAGAATTATTACTTCAAACTCGGCCAACATCAGCAATGGCTCATTGATTATATCGAAGCGAATCCGGATTTTGTCGCGCCCGATTATCGCCGCAATGAGGTGCTCGGTTTTCTGAAAAACGAAACCCTCGAGGACCTTTGCATTAGCCGGCCCAAAGAGCGTCTTGAATGGGGTATTCCCCTGCCCTTCGACCCGGATTACGTCACCTATGTGTGGTTTGATGCGTTGACCAATTATCTCAGCATTCCGCGCAGTCGAGGTGAAGAGGCCGAACTCTGGCCGGCGGACATCCATGTGATCGGTAAGGACATCCTGAAATTCCATGCGGTCTACTGGCCCATCATGCTGAAGGCCGCCGGTTTGGAGCTACCCAAGCAGGTGCTCGTGCACGGCTGGTGGCAAAAGGATAACCAAAAAATGAGTAAGAGCACTGGCAACGTGGTTGATCCCGTAACGGTGATTGATGATTGGGGCCTAGACGCTTTTCGATATTACGTCGTGCGCGAGCTTGCCATCGGCCCGGATGGCAACTGGACCGATGAAGGATTCGCGACCCGCTATGGCGCGGAGCTGGCCAATGGTCTGGGCAATCTCATGAACCGTTCGCTGTCCATGCTCAATCGCTATCGCGAGGGTGTGGTGCCGGAGCTGAATGATGAATTATCAGCCGAAGCCATCGCAGCCCGTGACAAGCTGGTGAAGGAACTGAAATCCAGCGACCTTCAGGAAGGCCTGCGCACTATTTGGACTTATATTGCGCGCGTGAACCAATACGTGGAC
>DPAW01000136.1 GCA_003517285.1 Verrucomicrobiales bacterium | reverse complement strand
GACATGAACGATCCCGTGGCGGATGCGGCCCGCTCCATTCTGGATGGCCACTTGGTGTTATCCCGCGAATTGGCGGCGCAAAACCATTATCCGGCGATCGATGTGTTGGAAAGCGTCAGCCGCCTGTCTTATGATCTGCTCGCCGCGCCGCGCCGCGAATGTATGGGTGATGCCCGCGAGATGCTCGCCATTCACCGCAAGAGCCGCGATCTCATTTCCATCGGCGCCTATCAGGCCGGATCCAATCCGCAGATTGACCGGTCCATTCAGGTGCATGATCCATTGAACGCATTTCTCCGCCAAACCGTGGGTGAAGGATTTTCCTTGGAACAAAGTTGGGAATCTTTGCAGCATACGATGGGCGCGATGGAGCCGTTGCAAACGGCCGCGCAAATACCGGCGTCTCCCGAAAACGGCACGCCGGATGCTGTGCAATTCCCGGGCGGTACGCCTGAAGCCACTCCGCCGCCAAGCCAGATGCCATGAAACCATTCCGATTTAAGCTGAAAGCCGTGCTGGAAGTCCGGGTCAATGAAGAGACTCAGGCTGGTGAGGTGTATGCCCAGGCTCAGGCGCACCTTGAGGAAGCACTGAGTTTTCAGCGGGCGGTGGAAGAGGCGATTGAAGGCAACCTGACGGCTTGTCAGCAGGCATTTGCCGGCCAGGCGGCTACCGGAACACTGGCACATCTACAAACCGCTCTGCGAGAATTACGCGGGCAGCTCAGCCAACTGGAGCCCGTGGTGGCCGAGCGCCAAACCGAAACCGATGCCAAATGGCAGGAACTCCTCACGGCCCGTTGCCGTCGGGAAGCCCTAGAAAAAATGCGGGACCAACAACAAGCCGCGCACGATCGCGAGCTGGCCCGAACCGAGCAGCAGGCCATTGATGAAATGGTGCTCCTGCGCGAAGCCGGTGGTTTTGCCCGGAAATGGTAATGGACGTAGATTGACCCATGAAAAAATTTCTCACATCCCGCATGGGCCAGATGATTCTGGGGGTGGCGGTGGTGCTGGCGTGTTTGGCCGGCATGACATGGTGGGCTACCAATATGATTCTCAAGAACAAGGATTTGCAGGCGTACATCAAAAAAATGGAGGCCGGTCAGGAGGATACCAACGCCACCGTGGAGGAGAAACCCGAGACCGTGGTCGATGCCCCCAAGACGCCCGAACAAGAAGTGTATCAGGAGGAGAAACCCAAACAGGACGAGCGGATTGTGTCTGCCTTCCAAACGCTGAACGCCGTGACCTCGCCCGGCGAACTGGATTTTACCAACCCGAACATTGCCATTCTAATGTCCGAAATGCGCAATCGCTGGAATTACCTACAGCAACGCGAAGGGGAGTTGAACGAATTGGAAACCCACTTGGGCGAACAGCTTCAGGCCTTGCATTATCACACCAACAACATCACCCGCACTCGCAATCAGTTGGATCAACTATTTGAGGGCCGCATCCATCTCATTCGCCGGGAGGAAGAGGCGCGCTTGCAGGAAATGGCGCGGATTTACGAGAATCTGTTGTTGCCAGACCAGCCTGATGGCCCGGCCGTGGTGCGGCAGATTTTACGTGCCAACCTGACCGAGGATCCGACGCTTAATGGCAAGGTATTTCAGTACCTGGCTCCCACCAATCAGGCGTTGGTATTTCGCACTCTGCTTAGTGGAGACACCAGCGATCCAGAACTTTACCAAAACCTCATCCAGCATCATCGGAAAACCATGAAGGCTGAGGCTATTGATCCTAAACCCGAGGAGACCCCGTAACATGGAAGCCCCCCCCACCACCGTACAGAAACCGGCCACCACACAGGATGCCGTGCTCGGCTTGGCGCCATCCACCCGCAGTGCAGGTGATGCTGAACAGTTCGACAAGATTTTTGAAGATGCCTCCCAGAAAATGAAAACTGAGGAGGAAGACACCGCCAAACGTTCCGAGGAAGACGAGGAACAAAACACCCGGAAAAAAGACAACGCCCCCAAGAAACATAAGGAAGTGGAAGCCAGCGAAGCCCTCACCGGCCTCGTGCGCGCCACGGAATTGCAAAAGCAAACTGCCAAAAAAGTCATCAAGGCGGAGGCCGTCCAGAAACAGGAAGTTGCTACTCCTACCGAAGTTCAGCCCAAACTCAAGAAAGTGGAATCCAAGCAAACCACCGAGACCACTCAGGAAGCCAAGGCGCAAGCCGCCCTCAAACGACAGCAACAACGCACCGCCACTAGAGCCCGCAACCGGGTGCAGGAATTCCAGCAACTCACCAAGGCCGATCAAGCCAAGGCCGACCAGGTGCGCGAGCAAAACACCCTTTCCAAGCCGGCCACTCAGCAACCCAATCCCGTGCTCAAGGAGATGGTGTCCCAATCGGTAGCCAAAGACGGCACGCAAGTTGCTCCGAAAACCGATAATATGACGATGCCTTCCAAGCCCCTCGCTCCAAAACTGGAAGCGAAGCCCGTGCTTGTGGAGGAATTGCGTCCGGCCACCGGTGCCGCCGAGACCAGCCCGCGATCCGGCCAGCAATCGGCTCAACAGGATTTACCGAAGGAAACACCGAAGGAAACCATTCTCCCCGTGACTTCCGTGCAAAGTGCCACCCCGGCCGTCAGCGGCGTCACCCCGGCCCAAGCGGCCACCGCGCCTCAAGGGGCGTTGAATCCCATTTTGGAGAAAATTTGGGACGCCGTGACCACTTTCCGTGTGCGTGGCGAAAATGAAATGACCGTGAAGGTGCAGCCGGATAACGACACCGAAATGCAGCTCACCATCAAGTACGGTGCCGGCGGCGTGGAGATCGAGGCCCGCATGCATCAAGGCGATGGTCGTCAGTTGGCTTCCGGTTGGAACGAACTCCAGCAACAACTCTCCGAGCGCGGCGTCAACCTCGGCGATTTGGCTTCCGAAGATTCCGAGGAAAACACGCGTGATTCCGATCCTCGCCAGTTTAACCGCCAAGGCCAACCTCAATCCCACCCGACGGAATTCCAAATCGGCGATGAAGAAGCCGATTGGGCCGCTTTGGGCATGGCCGTTACCCGGGACAAGGAACCTACCCGCACCACCGCGCCAGAATCCACCGATAAAGTTGAGGAAGCCTACGACGGCTGGCAAAGCTGGGCGTAAATAAGAGAATTTGAACCATGATCAGTGCAGCCGACATTCAATCGCAAATGACCGCACCGCCCGACAATCTCGAGCGGTTACCGGCCAAGACCATGGGGCAAACTGAGTTTTTGAACCTGCTCGTCACCCAGATGCGCAACCAGGATCCGCTTAAGCCGGTGAGTGACACCGAGTTCATCGCGCAGATGGCTCAATTCACCAGCCTGGAGCAAACCAAGGAGATGAGTGCGGATCTCCAACAACTCCGCCAAAGCTACAGCCTCACCCAAGGCACCGCTCTCATGGGCAAACCTGTGAAGGTCGCCACCGGTGAAAAGGAAAACCAAGTCTTTACGAACGGAATCGTGACGGACCTCAAAGTCAACAAGGATGGTGACGTGAGTGTGATCCTGAATGGCCAGACCTACGATCTGGATTCAGTGATCGAAGTGCACTCGGAGACTCCGCAACAACCATAGGGAAAGAAAAACAGTCATGATTCGTGCATTAAACACCGGCGTGCTTGGCATGCGCCAATTCCAGACCAGCTTGGATGTGATTGGTAACAACCTCGCTAACATAAACACCGTCGCCTACAAGGGTGCCCGGGTTGAGTTTCAGGATACCCTTTCCCAGACCCTTCGTGCCCCTACGCCCGACACCGCCAACACTTCTGGTGCAGCGGGTATGCAGGTAGGCAACGGCATGTCTGTGTCCGCCATCAAGAATACCTTTACGCAGGGCGCCATGAAAAACACTGGCGTGCGCACCGATATGGCAGTAAACGGCAAAGGGTTTTTCCTCGTAAAAGACACCACCACCAACGAGTTGTTTGCCACTCGCGCCGGAGATTTTCGTGAGGACAAAAACGGATATCTCGTCACCAACGATGGTTTCCGTGTCCAAGGCAAAAACAAAATGGCCCCTGCCTATACTACCTCAGAGCAAGCCGAAATTGGAGATATCAGACTGGATGTCGGCCAATACACCCCCGACCGAACTGGGGTCAGCCTGAATTACTCCACCAACCTCTTCACAAAAACCGCGCACGGCTTTAGCACAGGTAATCAAATCAAATTTCCATCAACCCTGCCGGCCATTGCAAATGACACGAACACCGTCGACAAAGTATTCTTTGTGAACAAGGCCAGTGACGACACCTTCACCTTGCATAGCACTGCGGCCGAAGCTGCCACCGGTGCCAATGCCGTGAATTTCACCGATGCAACTATCACCGCAAAAACTGGGTTTACTACCGATACCTCGAACGACAAAATCACCCTATCCGGCCACGGACTGAGCACTGGCAACACCGTGTATGTCAAGGAGGGCACCATTCCCGGAGGGTTAACCGCGGGGAACTCTTATTTCGTCAGTGTGTCAGGCGATGATGTTCATTTCCACACCACCTCCGCCGATGCCACAGCCGGCACTAATAAGGTGGATCTGACTTCGGCCGGATCGCTCGATTTTGAATTATACGCTGATTCAGGTACTCTCACTTCCATCACCGTGGCCGGTGGAGCCAGTATCTCGCAATACAACTTCGGTGCGGATGGCAAAGTCAAAATGCTACTGACCGACGGTACACAATACGATCGCGGCCAAGTTCTGCTGCAAACATTTAAAAACGAACAGACCCTAACTAAGATCGGTGCCAACCGCTTTAACAATCTCGCCGCCGCCGGAGCTTATGGTATTACCGCTGATAGTGCCGGCAGTGCAGAAATCCTGAGCAACGCCCAAGCCCCCGGCGAAGGTGGTACGGGGCGGCTTGCTGCAGGTTCCTTGGAGCTTTCCAATGTCGATATGGCAGATGAATTTTCGCGGATGATTACCACGCAACGCGCTTTTCAGGCCAATGCTCGCGTGATCTCCACGGCTGATGAAATCCTAAAGGAAATGATGGCGCTTAAGCGTTAAAACCGATAATTTAACCAAATAAGAGGAATCCTAAAATGGCTGACGAAGAAGCACAAAATCAGGAACAAAACGCCGAGGCAAACGAGGCCGTGGAGGCCGGCGCCGAGGCTGTAGAGGAGGCTCCCATTCAGGAGCCCAAGGCCCCAAGCGTGCTCGTGCCCATGCTCCTCTCCGCCGTCATCACCGTGGCCGGTGTTGGGGTTATGGTAGCCGTGATCCTGCCCAAGCAAATTTCCAAGGCAATCGCGGCCGCCTCCGACACCAATGGTACTCAAGGCCAAGTTCAGAAAGACGGCGATGAGAAGAAAGGGGAGGGCGATGAGAAGAAAGAAGACGCTGATGAGAAGAAAGAAGACGCCGATGAAACCGCTGACCCCACCGCCGAGCCGGACGACCCCAAGAAACCGGTGGCCATCGTGCCCGAAGGTGAAAGCATCGTGGTGAACCCCGCCAACTCCGGTGGTACCCGTTATATACTTGTGGAAATATTCTTGGTGCGCGAAGAAGAAAAGGACGCTGGATTTCCAAAGGCGGTGGAAAGTAAAACCAAGCAGCTCCAGGCGGTGACCACGGATTACCTGTCTGCCGAAGATGTGCAGTCGCTTTCCAATCCCGCCACCAAGGAACGCCTCAAGGCTCAGCTCAAGCGTGCCTACCAGCAACAACTTGGCAGCACGCATCCCATCAAAGAACTGATCGTCTCCAAGTGGATTATGCAATAAACCTATATGCCCCGGCCCATGGATCATCAACACGCAACTTTGTTTAAGGATCTCACCGTTCCATTGAGCGGGTTGCGAACGGCTTTTGCCGAGGATCCCACGGCCGAAGGCGAATCGGCAGCCGAGAGCGGGGCGCCCGAGCAATCCATCCGGATTCACCGGCCCAATGGCAACCAAACCGAACTGCCGGCCAGCGCCGTGCATGCCTTTACCGTCGGTAAAAAAGCGGCGCTCTCCTCCACGGAGGTACATCGTTTCCGACAGTTAAACGAAGTGCTCATTCGTTCGTTGGCCGCCCGTTTATCCCTGTTTTTAAGAACTGAATTTGGCATGGAACAATCCTCGCTGGAGATCGTGGATCTCCAGCGCTACGCTAAGGATTTCCCCGCTAAACGGCACTTGATCCTATTTCGTATTCAGCCGCTGGACGCCATTGGCGCCATAGATATTTCCAAGCACCTAGGGCTTACTATGGCCGATCGAATGCTTGGCGGAAAAGGCTTTGCTGTTAACCCCGATCGCGTGATTCGTGAGGTGGAATCGGCCATGATCGATCAAGTGGCCCAGCTCACGTTGCGTGAGTGGTCCAAGTATTGGAAATTTGAGGAACCTCTGCGCGTGACTCTGTTAGGGCATGAAGAGGATCCTTTGCACGTTCCCGTGTCTGGAGATGATGAAACATTTTATCACATCTCCATCAATGCCGATGTCGGCGATTGCATGGACCAAATCCAAATGCTGTTGCCTGTGCGCGGGCTGGACCCGCTCCTGCG
>DPAW01000341.1:8704-15312 GCA_003517285.1 Verrucomicrobiales bacterium | reverse complement strand
AAGACATTGCACAAGCACATTGTCATGTCCAATACCTACCAACAGACCAGCGATGATAACCCACGATATAGCGTCAAGGATCCGGACAACCTGTACTACTACAAGATGGACCGGCGGCGACTGGACTTCGAGGCTTTCCGCGACGGCCTACTGCATGTGGCCGGCCGACTCGACTTCAAAATGGGAGGAAAACCCTTGCGCCTTACCGGCGGTGAAGCCAACTACCGCCGCACCGTGTATGCCCTTGTCGACCGGCGTAACCTGGACGAGATGTTCAAGACATTCGACTTCCCCAGCCCGGACTCCACCGCCGGCCAGCGCTTCGCCTCCACCGTGTCGCAACAGGCCCTGTTCATGCTCAATAGCCCCATCGTGGCCGATCTGTCCCACCGCATCGTCAACCGGCCCGAGTTCACCAACATCGCCGATGACCGCAGCCGGATCACCACCCTGTACAACATGATCTATCAGCGGGATCCCGAACCGCTTGAGCTCAAACTCGGCCAACGTTTCCTGCAGGAACAAACCGGCGGCGTCACCACCGGTGGGATGGCCAATACACCCACTTGGTACAACGGCTACGGCCAATGGGGTATAATTGATGCGGAGAAGAAAGTGTACTCGGTTTCCTTCCGCCGATTCCCCTTCACCGACGGCAAAGTCTGGAAAGGCAACAACCCTGCCTTCGGCCAGCTCAAGCTAACTGCGCAGGGCGGCCATCCCGGCCCGCAACCCAACGTCGCCGTAATGCGCCGCTGGGTCGCCCCCATGAACACCACTGTAAATGTGTCCGGCCGTCTGGAGCATCGCTTAGACGACGACGCCCAAGCTGCATTTGACGATAAACTCACTGATGATCTCCGCAAATGGTATGATAATAATGCTTGGGATGGTGTCACCGGCTTTATCGTTCACAGCCGCGCCGGCAATGCCAGTGGCCAGCGATTCGGCAAGGAAATCGTACGCGCCGATGTACGCCGCGGCCGCCGCGATTTAAACAGCGACGATATCCAGGTGCAAACGGGCGACACGATCGACTTCATCGTCACCAGCAAGGGTTATCAGGCGCCCAATACACTCACGAGTATCGCGCGCCAGTTCCAACTGGAGAATCCGCAGCAGGATAACTTTACTTGGAACCCCAAGGTGAGCATCAAGTCCGAGATTGCTCAGGCAATGCAGCAAAAAGCAGGCTCTCTCGTGGTTTCTTCTTGGACCGCCAGTGATGAATTTGAAGGCGCCACCTACAAGCCCAAGCCACTCAATGCCTGGGAGAAATACACCCAAGTCCTACTCCTCTCCAACGAGGTAGTATACACGGACTAACGAGCGAAATTTTTAAATCCCAAAAAGGCGGCCCTTTCGGCCGCCTTTTTTATGTGGCCGCACTGATAGGCACTTTCGGCAGAACCTCTTGTTTTTGCCTCAACAACTCGCGCTGCTCTTCGAGCGTGCGCAAGAGTTCTTCTTCCGGCAGGTTTGGCTGCGCCAATAACCGGGTGAGACTAGCCAATTGCCGGTCGAGAAAACGATCGCGCAGGCGTGTCACCAAATCCTGTAGCTGCCGCGCCGGCTGAGGAATTTCCGTGGCGTCCGCCACTGCAGCGGTCAACAGTCGACTGGAAGGGGCATCCAGCGAACCTAGCAATATTTCGGCTGAATCACCAGTTTGCGCTGCCGTTTCGAGAATAGCGCGGACCTGAGGATGCTCCACCCAGCGTGGATCCAGACAATCTGCAGCCCAATCTCCAAATGCCGAGTCCTGAAAAGCCAACCGCAACAACCATCGCTCCTGCTGTGTCGGCGGCGCAACCGCCGGTTCGGGCGACGAGTGCTCGGCCAGCATCGGTTCCGAACGATCATAGACTGCACTCGTTTTAATTTGGGGAATCCTCTGAAATTCTGCCCGTACCGCTTCCGCCGAGGCTCCCACCGCCAGTGCGGTCTGTTGGGCGCACCGATCCAGCAACACCGCATCGCGCGTTTTACGCACCGCCAGCCCCATGGCTTGTGTGACCTCGCGCCGTCCGCGCTCACTTCGCACATCGTGCTCGATCAGAAGATGGTTGAGGTAAAAATCAAAATAATCCGGCGCCTGATCCATCATTTCACGGAACGCCACCACCCCCTGCTCTCTAATGAAACTATCGGGGTCATGTGGTGCTGGCACCGTCATAACACGTACGGCCAATTCCGATTCCAGCAGGGCATCAAAGGATCGTACGGCCGCGTTTTGCCCGGCGGTATCCGAATCAAAACACAGCACTACCTCCGAGGTGTAGCGTTTCAGGATGCGCGCATGATCAGACGTGAGCGCCGTGCCTTGCGGCGCAATCGCTTGTTTCAAGCCCGCCATGTGGCAAGCCATAGTGTCAAGCTGTCCTTCACACACAAGCGCGGATTTCGCGGCCAGAATTTCCCGGCGTGCCTTGTCCAGTCCGTAGAAGACCTTGCTCTTGTGAAACAATAGTGTTTCCGGCGAGTTCACGTACTTCGCCGCTTTCACCTCCGAATCGAGCACTCGGCCACTGAAGCCAATCACTCGGCCCTGTTCATCATGGATGGGAAACATCAGCCGGCCACGAAACCGCCCATAACGTTTGCCATCCTTGTTGGCCACCAGTCCGGCTTCCTCCATCAACTCCAAGTCAAACTTCTGGGCCGCCGCCCAATTCACCGTGTCTTCCCATGATTCAGGGGCGTACCCCAACTGGAAAGTCTCCGCTGCGCCGCGGGTCATGCCTCGGATTTTCAGATAATTTCGGGCCGGTTGGCCACCCGCCTCGTTCATCAACACGCCGTGCCAGCGTTTGGCCAACTCCGCGTGTACGTGCAACAACAAATCCTTCTTGCGCCGCGAACGCTCGGCCTGCGGGTTTTGATCAAATTCGAGAACGATCCCAGCACGTTCGGCCAGCCGTTCTACAGCTTCAATGAATTCCACGTGCTCGTATTCCTGAACAAACTTAAAGACATCTCCACTCGCATGACACCCAAAGCAGTGATAGATTTGTCGCTGCGGATTGACGTTGAAGCTCGGACTATTCTCCTTATGAAACGGACATAAGGCCACGTGATTACCGCCGGCACGCTTGAGCGGAAAGTAGCTTCCAATCACCTCGACGATATCACTCGCCGCCCGAATTTGCTCAATGGTAGACTGGGAGATTCGCCCCGCCATGGTGCTAACGCTGGCTGTGGTTGAAGAGCCATTGCCGAATCGCAGCCGCCTGCGGATGTTGCGGACTCAGCTCCAGCACTTTTTTGAAATGAACCACCGCCTTGCCCGAATCGTTCAGGTGATCAGAGTACAATCCGCCCAACGCCAAGTGGGCCGACAGGTCGTCCTTGTAAACCTCCAGCAACTCATGAAATTCCATGGCCGCATCCACATAATACTCGCTGCGGCTCAAGGCCGTAGCAAAGCCGTGCCGTGTCACCTTGGAAAGCGGATTGATGGCCAGAGCCTGTTCATAAACTGGCAAAGCCTCCTCCACTTCTCCTTGCACCTGTAGTGCCAGCGCAATATTCACGTAAGCTTGTTGATACGCGGGGTTTACCTGCAGCACTTTCCGGTAGCCGGCAATGGCTCCGTCCAGCTCATTGATCTTATGCTGATGCAATGCCGCTTCAAACATCTTGGTCAGCCCCGCCGGATCGACCACAGCGCCGGGCGCCGGGCGTTTTGGCTTCACGTATTGGTACCGTGCCACACCGGGCACGGCTTTCACCTCAGTTTTTTTCGTCGTCCCCGGAGCCACATGCGGCTGGGTCACTGTGGTCTTGGCAATCTTCACCGGCGGCCGATTGGTCGGTGTAACCGGCGGCACGATCACTTCCACCGGCGGCCTGTTGGTCGGGGTCGGCCTCACTTGCGTTACGCGCACCGGCGGCTTGTTGGTGGCGACCGGTGGAATCTCCACCAAAGTATTGGTCGGGGATGGCACTTCCACCACCAGATTGGTCGCCGGCGCATTGGTGGCGGGGGGAATCTCAATTACCAGATTGGTGCTGGCCGCATTGGTGCCTTGCGGCGACCACACCACAGTTAATTGGTTGGTCTCCACACCGGGCAAAACCGGTGGCGGATTCGGCCGCACCTTGATCTGCAACGCATCCGCCAGTGCCTGCACGCCGGGTGCCGGTTCCTTGGCCAGTTGCAAATACTGCTGAAAGGCCTCCAACGCCTTGGCGTCATTGCCCGGCAAATACCATTGATAGGTCATGGCTAAGTTCAGGTGAGCCTGCACGAATTCCGGGTTACGCTTCAAAGCCGCCTCAAAACTTTTGGCGGCTTCCGATGGCTGAACCATCCATAGCTGCGCCATCCCCAAACGATTATGGGCCACGGCCGAGCGATCATCCTGCGCGAGAGCTTTTTGGTATTCCGTGGAAGCCCCCACCCAATTCTGCTCCTTGCGATACACTTCCCCCAGCCAATAGTATGCGTGAAACGAGGGCTCAGCGGACATGGAATAGGCGTGCAGTTCCGTCTTCGCGTCAGCCAGCCGATCGCGGTCAAGCGCCAGCCTGCCTGTATTAAACTTCAAAACAAACGCAGCATCCTCCGGGGAATCCCGGCGTTCTCCGGCCATTTCCATCGCGCTTTGGAACGCCTTATGGGCACCATCCAGATCACCCGCCCGATGACGGGCCAAACCCAGATAATTCCAAGCGCGCCATTCGCCGGGCAGCAGTTTTACTGCCTTCTCGAACTGCGCCACGGCTTGCTTGGCTTCACCGGCCTTGAGGCGTGCTTCGCCTTCAAACATCGCCCGCGCCCCCGGCGGTTGGCAACCCAACCCGGCCAGCAGCAGCCCGCACACAGCAATAACTTGGAACTTTTGTCTCGTCCCCATGAGTAGAAAACCTATCTTGGTGAGGAAGCATGGTTGCAAATCTGGCACATTTGGCAAAGGCGCATTATTCACCGGGAAAACGCAGATTATTCACGGCAATCCTTGGGCTCCTGCTTGCCACGCCGACATTGATGGCAGCGCCCAAAGTGCCGGTCATCAAGGTACACGCCGCCGATGCCACACGCCATTTTCAACCACGCAAAACCCGCGTGAACGCCATGTTGCAGGCCGGCCTGCAAGCATTGGCCCCTGATTTTCACTGGCGGCAGCTCATCTCCACCAACGATATCGTGGGCCTTAAAGTCAACGCCCGATTGGGCACGCTTACCGGTACGCGGCCCGCCGTGGTGCGGGCCGTCGCCCAAAGCCTGATGGCCAGCGGTGTGCCGGCGAAAAACATTGTGATCTGGGATCGTAACCTGACCGATTTACAACGGGCCGGCTACACCCCGTTGGCCCGCGAATTGGGCGTACAACTGGCCGGCAGCCGCGAGGTGGGTTTTGGGGAATGGGATGCCTATACCGTGCCCGCCCTGCACTGGGAACTTGCCGTGGGCGATCATCTCTTTGGAAAAACCAAAACCAGCACCAAGTCACATGTATCCCGGTTGATCACCAATCGGCTTACGGCGATCATCAGCATTCATCCTCCCATTGCCGACCGGCAAAATGGCGCGCGCGGGCATTTGCAGGAACTGGCCATGGCAGCAGCGGACAACACCGACCGGTTCCGAATCTCCACTCCGCATCTGACCCCCGCCATTCCCGAGCTACTGGATCGCATTGCCTTTTCCCACGCCCTGCCCGGCCCAGTGTTTCGAAAAAAACTGCAACAGCTACAAACCCAAAAGCCAAATAGCGCGTTCCCCTTGCATCTGCTGGAAACCTCCGGAGAGATTTTTTATTACTACGAGGAAGCCGCCGAACGTGCGCTCCCTCCACATACCGCCTTTACCTTAGCCTACGAAACCGCCAAAGAAACCGGCCGAAGCCAAACCCTGCTGATTCGCGGAGACACTCACGAATGGGAACAGATCATTCATCCCGACGGCCGTAACACCCTGCAACGCCGCACGCTCGGCAAGGAGGAAGCCCGGCAAACCAAACTGCGCCTGCACATCACCGATGCGCTTCTTTGCCAATTTCATCAGGGCGACCAATCGCGGCCCGATTATGCCACGGCCATCAACGAACTGTGGATCAGTCGCGATCCGGTCGCTCTGGATGCGTTGTCCGCCGAGTTGATCGCCTCCTTGCGGCGCTCATTAAATCTACCCGTGCGCCGCGCGCCCGATGCCATTTTGCGCTATGCCTCCAAGATGTATCTCGGCTCAGATCGCCGGGAGGATTGGGACCTTAAAACGATCAAGCTTGGGGCCCGCGCGCCTGAATGAAATCGCGGATGAGGCTCAGTTCTTCCTCGCCAGCGATGGTGTGTTCCTTGGCGAATTCATTCGCCTCAATCTGCAGGCCGCCATCAGCCTGAAGTTGGTTCAACTGACCCTTCACTTTTTCTGCCGGGATGATGGGATCAAACGTGCCGTAAGTGAACAGGATCTCCTGTTGCGTAGCCATCGGGGAGAGTTCCTGCAAGGTAGTGTCCGGTTCGTGCACGTAACCGCTCACGCCAATGCAGCCGGCAAGCTTTTGCGGGTAACGCATCGCCATCTCCATGGTCATCAGGCAGCCTTGGCTGAAGCCGAATTGAAAAATCTGTTCCGCCGGAAAGCCCGCTTTCTGCTGAGCATC
>DPAW01000341.1:4180-8306 GCA_003517285.1 Verrucomicrobiales bacterium | reverse complement strand
CCACCGTGATAATCGTCGGGAGCATTAACCAACAGGTAATTCAGCCATGGCACATTCAAGCCGGTGGGCAGCCAGCGGTAGCCTTCCATGCTGTCGCCGAGGCCGTGCAGCACGACCATCAGCCATTTGGAGTCCTTGTCGGCCGCCGGGATGAGTTCGTGGGTCAGCATGATTACATCCGCGGGATGGTGATGCCGGTTTGGCCCTGGTATTTGCCGCCGCGGTCGGCGTAGCTGGTCTCGCAAATTTCTTCGGCCTCAAAAAAGAGGACCTGCGCGAGGCCTTCGTTAGCGTAGATTTTGGCGGGTAACGGGGTCGTGTTGGAAATTTCCAGGGTCACGTGTCCTTCCCATTCGGGCTCGAAAGGGGTGACGTTTACGATGATGCCGCAACGGGCATAGGTGCTTTTGCCAAGGCACACAGTGAGGACATTACGCGGGATGCGGAAGTATTCCACGCTGCGCGCGAGCGCAAAAGAGTTGGGCGGCACGATGCATTCATCGGCGGTGACGTTAACAAACGAATCCTCGGCAAAGCCCTTGGGATCGACGATGGAGTTGAAGACGTTGGTAAACACCTTGAACTCGTCCGACACGCGCAGGTCATAGCCGTAGCTGGAGACGCCGTAGCTGATCACGCGGCTGCCGTCCTCGGCGGCGCGCACTTGGCCGTCGGCAAACGGCTCAATCATGCCGTGCTCCTTTGCCATTTGGCGAATCCATTGATCCGAATGTATGCCCATGGATGCGCGCAGGATACGAGGTACTGATCTGGGTGCAAAAAAAAACGGCCCCCGACTTATTGACGGAGACCGTTTGAGTTGAAGGGGCGCTGGCGGCACCGCAATGCCGCCAGCGCAGTGTTCTCCACCTACCAACTTAAAGCGGATGCGGTCTGATATTCAGTAACACGTGTCTCGAAGAAGTTTTTCTCCTTGGCTAGATCGATAGTCTCACTCATCCACGGGAAAGGATTGTCCGAGCCGTACTTGGTGCCCAAGCCGATGCGCTCGAGGCGGCGGTCGGCGATGTGTTGCACGTATTCTCGGAAAAGACCGGCGTTGAGGCCGAGGATGCCGCGCGGCAGGCAGTCCTGCGCGTAGGCGATCTCCAGCTCCACGGCTTCCTCAATAAGGCCGGCGATTTCCTTCTGGAACTCGGGCGTCCAAGCCTCGGGATTCTCGGCCTTGATACCGTTGATGAGGTCGAGGCCGAAGTTCATGTGAATGGATTCATCGCGCATGATGTACTGGAACTGTTCGCCAATCCCGGTCATGCGATTGCCGCGATGGAAGGACAGGATCATCACGAAGCCTGAGTAGAAAAAGATGCCTTCCATGATCACATAGAATCCGATGAGGTTCTTGAGAAAGGTTTGAATCCCCTCGGTGGTGTCGGTGTTGAAGCCTTCCTGCATGATGTCGGCGGTGAGCTTCATTTCGAAGTTATCCTTGTCGCTGATGGAATTCACCTCGTGATACATGTTGAATACCTCACGCTCATCAAGACTGAGTGATTCGCAAATGTAATGGAAGGTGTGCGTGTGAATGGCCTCCTCAAATGCCTGGCGCAGCAGGTACTGGCGGCACTCGGGATTGGTCACGTGGTTGAATATAGCGAGCACGATATTGTTGCCCACGAGGCTCTCAGCGGTACTGAAGAAGCCGAGGTTGCGCATGATCACGCGACGCTCGTCGGCGGTGAGCTTATTGGATTTCCATAGCTCAATATCCTTCTGCATCGACACCTCGTCAGGCATCCAATGGTTTTTGCAACCGTTGAGATAATGCTCCCAGGCCCAGTCATACTTGAGGGGCATGAGTTGGTTAACATCCACGGCTTTACAGTTGATGAGCCGTTTATCTTCCACATTGATGCGCTTGGCGAGGTCATGAGCCTCTGGGCGCTGGTCGCTAACATTACAACAAGACATAGGTTTTCCTCCTTGGTTGGATTAATGGTTGGTTAAATTACTGGCAAGCTTCGCACTCGGGATCGAGGATACTGCAGGCCTTCGGTGCCTCGGCCACAGGGGCCACTTCGCTGGAGGCAGATTTGCTCTTCATCCACTTAGGCTGCACGCCGTAGCTGTTGATGTTCACAGTCGATTTCTCGATCTGCGTGGCGGCCAACGTGCGCAGGTAGTAGGTGGTTTTCAGCCCCGCTTCCCAGGCGAAGAAGTACATGTCACTCAGGACTCGACCGGTCTTCTGGCCTTCGGGTACCTGATTGATGTCAAAGTACAGATTCAGAGACTGCCCCATATCAATCCATTTCTGCCGGCGCGCCGCACAGGCAATAAGCCATTTGGCATCGATTTCAAATGAAGTACGGAAGATATCCTTTAAGTCATCAGGAACCCGGCCAATCTCCAAAACTGAACCATCATGGTACTTCAAATCCTCTACCATCTGGGCATCCCACAGACCCCGCTCCTTCAGTTGCTCTACAAGGTAGTCATTAGCCACAATGAAATCACCGGAGAGATTAGCCTTAGCATAAAGATTCTTATAGGTCGGCTCGATAGATTGGCTCACGCCAATAATGTTGGCGATGGTCGCGGTGGGCGCAATAGCCATGGTATTGCTGTTGCGCACGCCGTGTTTGGCGATGGATTCACGTACGGGCGCCCAGTCCATCTGTGAGCTGCGATCCAGCGTGAGATGCCCGCCGCGCTCCTGCTCCAGCAGGTCGATGGTATCAATCGGCAGCAAGCCGCGGTCCCATTTGGAACCCTTGTAGGTTTGGTAAGCACCCCGCTCGGCCGCCAATTCGCTGGAGGCGAGGATGGCGTAGTAGGAGATCATCTCCATGCTGTGATCGGCAAACTCCACGGCTTCCTGACTGGCGTAGGAAATGCGCAGTTGATAGAGCGCATCCTGAAAGGCCATCACGCCCATGCCCACCGGGCGATGCTGCATGTTCGCGTTGCGTGCCTCCGGAGTGGGGTAGAAATTAATATCAATCACATTATCCAACATACGGATCGCCGTACGAACAGTCTGGGCAATAAGCTTCTCGTCGAGCTGACCATCCTTAAGGTGAGCAGCAAGATTCACCGAACCAAGATTGCATACAGCAGTTTCCTCGGCACTGGTGTTCAGGAGAATCTCGGTGCAGAGATTGGAGCTGTGCACCACGCCCGCGTGATCCTGCGGCGAGCGGACATTAGAGGGATCCTTGAAAGTGATCCACGGATGGCCCGTCTCGAAGAGGCTCATCAGTATCTTGCGCCAGAGATCCTCGGCTTCCACAGTCTTGAAGAGCTTAATCTCGCCCGCTTCGGCCATGGTCTCGTATTCCTCGTAGCGTTTCTCGAACGCCGCGCCGTAGAGATCGTGCAGATCCTCCACATCGCTCGGACTGAAGAGGGTCCACTTACCCTTCTCCTTCACACGCTTCATGAATAGGTCCGGTATCCAATTGGCGGTGTTCATATCGTGCGTGCGGCGGCGTTCGTCACCGGTGTTCTTGCGCAGCTCCATGAAGTCCTCGATATCGAGGTGCCATGTTTCCAGATAAGCGCACATGGCGCCTTTGCGTTTGCCGCCCTGATTCACGGCCACCGCAGTATCATTGGCCACCTTGAGGAACGGAATGACGCCCTGGCTTTCGCCGTTGGTGCCCTTGATATGCGATCCAGTGGCGCGAACATTGGTCCAGTCATTGCCCAAACCGCCGGCCCATTTGGACAGGCGCGCGTCATCGGCCACCAGCTTGAAGATACTCTCGAGATCGTCATCCACCGTGCTCAGGTAGCAGGAGGAAAGCTGCGGATGCAGCGTACCTGCGTTGAAGAGCGTGGGCGTAGAGGACATAAACCGAAAAGAGCTGAGCACATTGTAAAACTCAATCGCACGCTCCTCCTTGTTGGCTTCATTAGCCGCCAAGCCCATAGACACGCGCATGTAGAAATACTGCGGTGTCTCAATGCGGGTGCCGCCGATGTGGATGAGGTAGCGATCATAGATCGTCTGGATTCCCATGTAGGCAAACTGCTGATCCCGCTCCAGATCGAGGGCGTCGGCCAGTTGATCGAGGTCGAACTTCAACAGATCCGGCGACAGACGCTCGGCGGCCACACCCTGCTGCAGGTACTCGCGGAAATGTTCGCGGTGCACCTTGGG
>DPAW01000341.1:0-3793 GCA_003517285.1 Verrucomicrobiales bacterium | reverse complement strand
CGCGCGGCCACATAGGTGTAGGCCGGCTCATTCTCAATCCGAGCTTTGGCAGACATGATCATCGCCTTGTCTACCTCGGTGGTAGTCACACCATCGTAGAGGTTGCGCATGGTCTCATCGAAGAGATCATTGGCCTGGCACTTGTCCTCCACGCCGCGGCAGGCGCCATAGATATCACGCTTGAGCCGACCGGGATCGAGCACCTCCTGTTCGCCGTCCGGCAGGGTGATGAACATCTGCTCCTGCGGCTGGCCGTCCACCGTGCGATCCCCGCGAATGGCGCGCGCCTTGCGGCGTTCTTCACGGTAGACAATGTAACGCCTTGCTGCACCGCGGAAGCCCAGCTCCATGAGCTTGTCTTCTACCGTGTCCTGAATACGCTCGATCTCGATGGGTGCCTCGTCAGAGGCGCGGCTGAGGCTTTTTTCCACCACCGCCTGCGTGAGCCGTTGAGCGGCCGCCTGCATGGTTTCGTTGGCCGGCGTATCCTGGTCGAGTTCCGCGTCGGCCTTCAGGGCCGCCTCGATAGCAAGATAAATTCGAGTTTCATCAAAGTCGATGATGTTCCCGTTTCGTTTCCGAACTTGGAACTGTTTGCCTTCGAGGGGGTCCAAGGTGGCCATCCGCAATTGGCCATCGAGCTGCTCATTAATCATGGATATCTTTCTCCGTCTTCTTTCCATGCGACACGCCACGCCGCGATTCATCAGTAGACAACACAAGCCGGTGCAAGGTTGCCCGTAGTAGGTTCAGGTTGGGTTAAACCGTTCCCGCTGCCGTGGCCCGGCAGCAGCCCGCACGCCCGTGCGGGGCTCGTTGACAGCCCGACTCGTACGTCGCCCGCCCGCAAGACGGCTCACATTCAAGTTGGGTCCGAAACAGCCTCATTTTTCCGTAAAAACAGGTCGTTATTCACAGAAGCCGCACAACCTGTTGTGGAGCTTATTTACCAGGGTATCCACAACCTGTGGTGTGACCTCTCGATCAACTGCGCGATATATTGGGGTATCTGAAAAAAGAGTCAACACCTTTCATGTTAAAATGTGAATAAACGCAGTCCCAAAAACGTACCACTGTCATAATACCCCTGTATTTGACACCGATTCGTCAAAAAATAGTAATTCACACTCTAGTATTCACACCAAATTCCAATTTGCCCCAGTGATTTAGGTGAATAGCCGCATAAATAGGCGTTTTTTTCCATTCGCCTGTGGGCAAGTCCGGAATTAGCCGATTTTATCGCCAATTGCCCCCTTCGCAGGCGCCAAAAAAACTCCCCGACCAGCCTGAAGCCAATCGGGGAGATCTTGAATTGTGCGCGGCTCTATTCGCCTCGGAGCCAATCGACGATCCGCTCGATTTGTTTGCGAGTGAGCTTCTCATCGCGCCCGAAGGCCGGCATGCGGTCGTTCTTGCTTCCGTAAAACCGTTCGTGTTCCGGATTATGCACGATGCCCATCATCCATTCGCGGGAACCATAGCCAGTAAGATCTGGTGCAGAGTAATCGTCTGCATTCCATCCTCCTAACGCGTGACAGTCCACGCAACCGATCTCTTCAAATAGCTCATGACCAGCCTCAATGTCCGACTTGTCTGATTTATCCAGATTCACTTGAGAGGGCAGTTTAGCTTCCGCGGAGATGGCTTTGACTAGTTGATCCATTTCACTTTCCTCAATAAACTCGAATTCATCCTCAAGGAATCCCAGCATCTTACTCTTCTTGATATGCGCGGTATTGCCAAAAAATTTCTCAGAACCATAACGCTCAGGATGAAGTAATTCCGTTAGATACTCACGGCTTGCAAACCCCTTAAGATCGGGCGCACTGGGTTTATCCACCTTTCCACCTAGACCATCTTCCCCGCCATAGGTATGGCAGCTAGCGCAATGCGCGGCGAAGAGCTTAGGCCCTTGGAGAAGAGCCAGTGCTCCTTCGGGCGGAATTCCGTTAGCGGCCATTTTCTTAACCAGTGTCGCCTCGCGCTCAGCCTGTGCTTTTGAGGCTTGGAGCGATTCGTTGTTCTTATCTGCATTCACTGCCGCGTAAGTCAAAACGGCAGCAAACACAAGAATACCAAAGAGCAATCCTACATTAAACTTATGCCCCTTTTCGCTCTTACCAATGATGGGCATGAGGAACACCAAAGTCATGGCGATACCCGGTAAAACAATCGCTCCAAGTATTTCCCAGTGGCCGGGGAAATACTTCAGGAATTGAAACAGAAACAAGAAGTACCAGTCCGGCCGGGCGGGATAATTGGTAGAAGGATCCGCCGGCGCATCGAGATGCGCACCATTGAATGAAAAGTGAAGCACCAATACAGTAACCAACACTGCCAAGCAAGCGACAGCGTCCTTGAGCACCTGTTCGGGCCAGAAGAATTCGTCCGGGCCCTTGAGTGGTTTCTTGGGATGAATACCGTGCCTTCGGAAAAGATATATATGACCAGCTGTCAGTGCGATCACGCTGATCGGTAAGATACCGGCGTGCAATGCGAAGAATCTCGTAAGTGTGTGATGACCATAATCGGAACCACCGAGTACGAGGGTTTTTAAGTATTCACCCACCAGCGGTGTGCCACCCAAAATATCCGTCGCCACCTTGGTGGCCCAAAAACCTTTCTGATCCCACGGCAACAGATAACCGGTCAGCGACAGCGCCAACGTGAGTTTCAGCAGGATAACGCCGAACCAAAAGTTTACCTCACGCGGCGCCCGGTAGGCGCCATCAATCACCACCTGCATAAGGTGCAGCACCAGCAGTACGGTCATCACCTGAGCGGTCCAATGATGCAATCCCCGTAGAAAATGCCCGCCGGTCATGTGGTTATTTATATAGTGCACACTCTCCCACGCGGTTTGCCCGCTGGGGCTATAGCCCATCCACAGGAAAATGCCGGTGATAAACTGAATCATCAGGGCGAAGGTTAGTGTACTACCCCAAACATAGCGCCATCTAGAACCTCCTGGCACATTTTCGAACAATGTCTCGCGAATGTGATCGCGAATACCCGTGCGGTTATCCAGCCAGTCGTAAAGTTTTTTAATCTGTTCCATGCGTATGGCCGTATGAGTTAAAGAGCAATCTTCTCTTTAGTGTTTCCCTTGAAGCGTTGAAATTTCACCCAGACCTCACCAGCCTTGAGCTTCTCTTCATCCACCTCCAATGTATCCATAGCACGTGGGCTCACGCCTTTAACCAGTTTGCCATTTAAATCAAAATTACTATCATGGCAGGGACAGAAAAAATCCTGCTCTTTCTCACGGTAATCAACAAAACAACCCAGATGCGGGCACACCGTGTTATAGGCGATCACAGATATCGACGTCTCCGACTCCTCCTGGGTAGCGGTCTTAAGCAAATACACCGCCCCAACCGGCACATCCTTGTAGCGGCTCCATTTGTCTTTCTTATCCTCAACAATGGCGAACTTCATTGGCTCGCCCTCCGACAAATCGGACACATCCGTCAGCCGAATAAACTCCGCGGCCCCTTCCGTTTCCGATTGACGGGTCAGGGGATCAAGCACGACGCGCACACCGGCGGCCATCGGCACCGCGCCAATAGCTGCTCCGATGGCGCACGAGGCGCCTTTGATAAAATCCCGCCGATCCGGCTGGGAATCCTCATGGGAAGAAACGTTTTCCTTGGACATAACTGCGGTGGGAGTAGCTCCGTTTTCAGAGAGTCTTCCATAAGACGCCTGAACCTCCCCTGCAATTCGAAACGACTACCGCAAGAAACGACGGGAGACAATCATCAATGTTAATCACTTTTCAGTGCAAGAATCG
>DPAW01000211.1 GCA_003517285.1 Verrucomicrobiales bacterium | reverse complement strand
TCAGTCTTCCCCTTCCAAAGTCACTGGCCGCGTGGCCAGTTCGCCTTCCAGATTTTCCTCCAGCTGGGTGATCCGCTTCTCGGCGGCCTGTAGTTTGGATTCACAAATCTTCACCAGCCTCGTGCCTTCCTCGTATTGCACAAGAAGTTTTTCCAACGGCAATTCCTCGGACTCCATCGCTTCCACGATGGATTCGAGTTTTTCTGCTGCGGCCTCAAAAGTGATGTCCGCGGCGGCCGCCTTTTTTGCCTTCGCTGGCATCGGTGCAGCTTACGGCAGCGTCCCCCGTCGCGTCCAGCGTATTGGATTATCCAGCCGTACTCTCCACTTCGCCGTCAGCCAGGCGGGTGCGCAGTTTTTGGCCGGTTTTTATGGAATTAGCCGCACGTAAGACTTCGCCGGTCTTCGCATCCTTAGTAATGGAATAACCACGGGCCAACACATTCTCCGGACCGAGCAAACGCAACTGATCGCCCAAGGCCTTGATCCGGCGGCCGGCTCGACTGACCTGGCGTTCGGGCAATTCCTGAAGCCGGTCGCGCAATTGCGCCAACTGCGCCTGCTGTCGCGCCACGATCAATTCCGGACGCACGCGCAACAGGCGTTCGGCCAATTCCCGCCATCGGCGTTCGTTGTGTTTCCAGATGGATTGCGCCGCCTGCAGAAGGTCATCGTGCAACTCATCAACCCGCTGCATTTGCTCCTGCAACCGACGCCGCGGATGGCAACGGCTCAAACGGTGCGCCAATGCGCCGACGCGTTCCTGCTCTCGGGCACACCGCTCCGCTACCAGTCGCTGCAAACGGCCGCGGGTGGTTATCAGTGAATCTTCAAGCGCCACCGCACCGGCCGTGATGATTTCCGCGGCCGCACTGGGCGTAGCCGCCCGGTAATCCGCCGTGAAATCGCTGATGGTAAAATCAATCTCGTGCCCCACCGCGGACACCACCGGTACGGCCGAGGCCGCAATCGCGCGCGCCAGTGTCTCTTCATTAAACGCCCACAAATCCTCCAGACTCCCCCCGCCGCGCGTCACCAGAATCAAATCCAACGGCTCGCGTTCCGCCCATTTGTTCAGCCGCTCAATGCTTTTGGCAATCTCGACCTCAGCACCCTGTCCCTGCACACGACTGTCCGCCAATACGATCTGCAGTGCCGGTTGACGCCTACGAATCACATGCAGCACATCCCGCAACGCCGCCCCGCTCAAGGAGGTCACTACACCTATCCTTTGCGTGACGCGGGGTAACGTGCGTTTGCGTTCCGGATCAAACAATCCCTCGGCCTGCAGCTTGGCTTTGAGTTTCTCGAACTTTACCTGCAACGCCCCCACGCCCTGCAGTTCCACTGCACGCACGATTAGCTGATATTGCCCGCGTGCCTCGTACACCGTAAGGTCGCCCTGCAGCACAACCTTCTGGCCGTCCTCCATCAGCTCCCGCTGCACACCGCGCACGCCTCGGAAAAGCACACAGCTCAATTGTGTGCGTGCGTCTTTCAGAGAAAAATACATGTGTCCGGACGATTGCCGGCGTAGGTTGGTAATCTCGCCTTCCACCCAGATTTGGCCAATGCGATTTTCCAGCTCACGCTTCACGCGCGTGGTGAGATCGGATACCGTCAACACCTCCCGAGTGGGCTCCTCGGAAAACATTTCGCTGAAATCCCACTGGCTCTGGGCATCGGCCATGGGCTACATCTCCACCTTCTCAGCCACTTGCTGCACGTCCTTATCTCCGCGACCGGAGAGATTGCAAATAATAATCTGATCCTTGGACATCTGCGGCGCGCGCACGATCACCTCTGCCACTGCATGGGAGGATTCCAGCGCAGGAATAATTCCCTCCAGCTTAGACAATCTAAAAAAGGCCTCCAATGCCTGATCATCGGTGGAGTAGGTGTATTCGACACGGCCCTGATCACGTAGCCACGCGTGCTCCGGTCCCACCGCCGCATAATCTAGCCCCGCCGAGACACTGTGGGTCATTTGAATCTGCCCCACTTCATCCTGCAATAAATACGATCGAGTACCCTGCAGCACGCCCAGAGATCCCCCCTGAAAACGCGCTGCATGCTTCTCAGGTATAATACCTTCTCCACCCGCTTCCACGCCCACCATCGAAACCGATTCATCCTCGATGAACGGATAAAACAACCCGATCGCATTCGAGCCGCCACCCACGCAAGCCGCCAGCAGGTCCGGCAGTCGCTCTTCCTGTTCCAAAATTTGACGCCGCGCCTCGTCGCCAATCACCCGATGAAAATTCCGCACCATCACAGGGTACGGATGCGCTCCATAAGCCGTGCCTAGGATGTAATGCGTGCTGCGCACATTCGTCACCCAATCCCGCATGGCCTCGTTCACAGCTTCCTTCAGGGTCTTTTGGCCCGCTTCAACCGGCACCACTTCCGCACCAAGCATACGCATGCGGAACACATTCAGCCGTTGCCGGTCGCAATCGTGCGCACCCATGTAGACCACGCATTCGAAACCAAACATAGCTGCCACCGTGGCCGTGGCCACGCCGTGCTGCCCCGCGCCGGTCTCGGCGATAATACGGGTTTTGCCCATGCGTTTGGCCAGTAGAATCTGCCCCATGGCGTTGTTGATCTTGTGCGCTCCGGTGTGAAGCAGATCCTCGCGTTTAAGGTAAATCTTGGCACCGCCCAAGTCTTCCGTAAGCCGCTGAGCATGGTAAAGCGGCGTTGGCCGTCCGACGAATTCGCGCAGATAATAATCCAGCTCACGTTGAAATTCCGGATCCTGTTGGGCGCGAAAATATTCCTCCTCCAGCTCGCGCAACGGATGAACCAGAGTCTCGGGCACATACCGTCCTCCGTACGGACCAAACCGGCCGGCCGCATCGGGTAATTGCTCGCTCGCTACACTGCTCATGGCCCTCAACCTAGCACGGCGCGCAGGCCGCCTCAAGCCAGCGCGCCTTTGGCCGCCGATACAAAGGTCCGCATCTGTTCCGCATCCTTGCGGCCCGGCTCACTTTCCACGCCACTGGAGACGTCCACGCCAAACGGCTGCACTTTACGTACGGCCTCGACCACATTCTCAGGTGTCAGACCGCCTGCCAAAAATATCGGTTTTCCAAATTCCTGCGCGCGCACGGCCAGATCCCAGTTAAAGGTCGCGCCCGTACCGCCCAGCGCATCTTTCACATAAGCATCCAGCAGATACCCCGCCGAGGGATACGCCTCCAATTGCGCCAGCGTCTCGTCGCCCTGCACGCGAAACGCCTTGAGAGTCATCACCGGATAACGACTGCATTCCTCCGGCGTTTCGTCGCCATGGAATTGCAAAATGTTGAGCATGCACTCGGTCAGGGCCTGATGCACAAACGCCTCCTCGGCATTCACGAACACACCCACCCGCATAACATGCTGTGGCAACGCAGCCGAGATGGCCTTGGCCTGTTCCAGTGTCACGTGGCGCGGACTGCCTTCATAAAACATCAGCCCAATCGCATCCGCGCCGGCCTCGACGGCAGCGAGTGCATCGGCTTCACTGGTGATGCCGCAAATCTTGACGGTGACGCTCACCTAACGATCCCGGCCCAGGTCCATTTCCCGGCAGTACTTGATGCTGCGCGCAATGTCGCCTTTCTGGAAGTTCTGCTGGGCAATCTTGCGATCCGCGCCTTCAGGGGCCTTGAAGGTGTCAATCGGTTTGCCGCGTTTGGCGAAGGCCTCGAATTTTTTGTAGCCCTTCG
>DPAW01000323.1 GCA_003517285.1 Verrucomicrobiales bacterium | reverse complement strand
GACATGCGCTTCGAGCGTACCGCCCTGTACGCCGCTGAAAACGGCTTCAATCTAATCAGCAGCACCCTCGGCATTTCCCGTTGGAAAAACATGGATCAAATCAACGCCAGTGGGACCCGCGCCGCCGCGCGCTGGGATGACATGATCTATTGGACCTTCAACTGGCGCAAGCAGGGTGGTGCCGCCCGCATGATCGAACTCTCCAAGCGCGAGGAGTTTTATCAGCAGGAATACTGCGGTTGCGTCTACAGCCTCCGCGACACCAACGATTGGCGCCAACAAAACGGCCGCAAAAAAATCGAGCGCGGTGTGAAGTTCTACGGCAAGGCGGAGGTGGATTGTCCGACCGATTCAGAGGAGTAATGCGCCCACAGGCACAGCGTCTTCGTCGAGTTCGGCGAGTTTGATTTGAGGGCCATTCCCATATATTTTCATCAGGAAGCCGGGTAGTTGTTCCTCGATACTTTTGCGAAGGGGAACCCCGATCAAAGACAGGCCTCCGCCAAGTGTGATGACCTGGGGGTGGAACAAGTGCGTGACGTGTGATAAGGCGAAAGCGAGTTCTCGAGTGACGGTTGTGAGGATGTCCTGCGCAAGGGAATCCCCTTGCGCAAGGGCTTCAGTGAGGTGCTTAGCTTCGCCGCCGGGAGTGTCGCCGCACAGGGACGCAAGGAGGCTGTCAGGATGATTGCCGAACGCTGCACGGATGGTGCGGTCAACGGCCCAGCCTGAACAGCGGTCCTCCACGGTGGTACCGTCGGGATCCAGTCGCAGATGGCCAACCTCGACTTCGCCGGGTTTATCGCCGTGATATATCTTTCCTTCAATCACGAGCCCGCCGCCAACGCCGCTGCCCATGTTCATATAAAAGGCGGGATTGAATCCGCGGCCTGCACCTCGAAGGGCTTCACCGAGGGCTGCAGTGTTGGCATCGTTTTCGATGACGACTGGTAGCTCAGTGAGTTCCTGTAGCCAATCGCGCAATGGGAAACCACTCCAGCCTTCAATCTGGTGGGAGACTGCCACCGTGCCCGCGGTGATATCCACCGGACCGCCAAAGCCGACGCCAATGCGCTCGGGATGATGCTCGGCCAGGATCGGCGGCAGTTCTTCAGCCATGCGGTCTCGTATCACCGGACCGCCACCGGCAGGATCTACGGTAAATCGGCAGCGATCAATGATCCGCCCTTCGGCATCACCTACCACTATCTGTTGTTTCGTACCGCCAATCTCGATGCCGATCCGGGTCATGGCGTTAAATCAACTGCAACGACTTTTCGGCTTCTTCGCTCCACTCGGCTTGGCGGCTGGCCATGTTTGGATCGATGAGGTTTTTGTCGTAGGAAGGGATCATGGCTTTCATGCGCTTGTGACCTTCATCGGTTTTGAGAAGGTCGCTGAAGCAATCCTGCACAATTTCCAGAATAATGTTGGTAGACACGGAGGCCCCGGGTGAGGCGCCGAGCAGGGCGGCGAGAGTTTTGTCTTTGTCGGACAAAACCTCGGTACCGAAGTGCACGATGCCGGCGTCGCCGTCCTCCTTTTTAACCGCCTGCACGCGGATGCCGGCGTCGATCAGCTCCCAATCCTCGGTGCGGGCGTCGGGATAAAAATTGCGCAGCTCTTTCACGCGCGTGTTCATGCTCTGCAGGCCTTGTTGAATGAGGTAACCGACCAGCGGAATGTTGTGAAGTCCCACCTTGATGAGCGAGGCGATGTTGTCCAGCCGGATGGAGCCGGGCAAATCCCAGAAGCTGCCGCCGCCGTGCAGGAATTTGGTGGTCCATGCGGCGTACGGGCCGAAGAGAAGGGATTTCTTACCGTCGATGATGCGTGTATCCAGATGCGGCACAGCCATAGTGGGCGCAGCGCCGGGCGAAAGACCGTACACCTTGGCGACGTGTTGCTCGACGACTTCTGGCTTATCGCACCGTAGCCATTGGCCACCGATGGGGAATCCGCCGAAGCCTTTGCTCTCGGTAATACCGGATTTTTGCAGCAAGGGTAGACTGCCGCCGCCGGCTCCGATGAATACAAACTTCGCCGAGTTGGTAAACGTGCGGCCGCTTTGCAGGTTTTTCACCTTCACATCCCAGCCGTTCTTCGTGCGGGTGAGATCAGTAACGCGATGCTCGGTGGCGTAGGCGCCGCCGTCTTGTTTGCTTAGCCATTGCACGAGCAACTTGGAGAGAGCGCCGAAATTTACATCCGTGCCGCGATCCATCTTGGTGGCGGCAATCGGCGTCTCATCGCGGCCCGCCAGCAGCAGCGGCGCCCATTCGCGGATAGTGTCGCGATCCTCGGTGTACTCCATGCTGCTGAAAAAATGATGGGCACTCATGCCCTTGTGCCGTGAGCGAAGGAAATCCACCTGCTCTTGGCCGTACACGAAGGCGATGTGCGGTACGGCATTTACGAACCGGCTGGGATCCTCGATCATCCCGCTGCGCACGGCGTAGCCCCAGAAATATTTAGACTGTTCAAACTGATCGAAAATCTCGATCGCCTTGGCGACATCCACCTCGCCGTCCTTGCCACGGTTGGGCGTGTAGCTCAGCTCGCAAATCCCTGCATGGCCCGTGCCGGCATTGTTCCAGCCGTTGGAACTTTCCTGCGCCAGCTCGGGGGTGACTTCATAGAGCTGAATCTTCAGGTCCGGCTGCAGATTTTTCAGCACGCCCCCCAGCGTGGCGCTCATCACGCCGCTGCCGATCAAAATGACGTCTGGATTCTCAATGTGCTCAACACTACTCATAAAGGGCCGACAATATGGGGAAAAATTTACGGCAAGCCAAGCAAACGGTGCATTGAATTGCTCGGCTCACACGGTACAATTCACGCAGATGAACACACGTTTCCTGTTATTGCCGGTGATTGTGTGGGCGACGGGTTCGCTGGCCGGTGCTGAATTCACCGCGGCGGACCTCGAGTTCTTTGAAAAGAAAATCCGCCCCGTGCTGGCTGAGCATTGCTACAAATGTCACAGCGCTGATGCCAAGAAACTAAAGGGTGATCTGATGCTCGATCATCGGGCCGGCGTGTTCAAGGGCGGCGACACAGGGCCGGCGATTGTTTCCGGCAAGCCAGATCAGAGTTTGCTCATCGAAGCGATTGAATACGACAACGTGGATCTTGAAATGCCGCCACGCGGCAAGTTAAGTGATCAGCAGATTACCGACCTCACAGAGTGGGTGAAGCGCGGCGCGCCGTGGCCCAAGGAAGCGGCCGTTGGCCCGGGCGCCCGGGAGCAGTTCGATCTCGCCAAACGCAAGGCTGAGCATTGGGCTTGGCAACCGGTTCAGGCCGGCGCCCCGCCCAAGGTGAAACAGGACGCCTGGCCCGCGTCGCCGATCGATCAGTTCATTCTCGCCAAGCTGGAGGCCGCCGGGCTCAAGCCCGCCGGTCCGGCTGATAAACGTGCGCTCATTCGTCGTGCCTATTTTGATCTCATTGGACTGCCGCCCACGCCGGCGCAGGTGGAGGTGTTTGTGGCGGATAACTCGCCTAAGGCTTTTGAGAAGGTGGTGGACGAACTGCTCGCCGCACCGCAATACGGCGAGCGCTGGGCGCGCCATTGGCTCGATCTGATGCGCTATGCGGAGACGTTCGGGCACGAGTTCGATTATATGAATCAGGAAGTGTGGCGCTATCGCGATTACGTGATCCGCGCCTTCAATGACGATGTGCCCTACGATCGTTTTGTGAAGGAACACATCGCCGGCGACCTACTCAAGCCGCGCTTCGCCAAGGACGGCGGCTGGAACGAAAGCCGGCTGGCCACCGCCTGGTGGTGGCTCGGCCAGCACTGTCATTCGCCGGTGGATGTGCGTGCCTATCAGGCGGAGATCATCGACAACCAGATCGACGTGCTCGGTAAGGCGTTTCAGGGCATGACCATCGCTTGCGCGCGCTGTCACGATCACAAGTTTGATGCCATCAGCACCAAGGATTACTACGCGCTTTACGGTATAATTGGCAGCGGCAGTTTCTCGCATGGCGCCGTGGATGGCCCGGATAAATTTGCCGAACTGCAAAAGGGATTGGTGGACTTGAAACAGAAGATTCAGTCGACCCTGCCGAAGCCCGCCGTGGCCGCGCCCGCGCCAGTGGAGGAAGCGAATGAACAATACCAGCTCATCTCGGACATCCGAAAAACAGAGGGCCACGATTGGTTTGCTGACGGCGCGGCGTGGGCCGATTCGCTGACTGATGCCGATGATTTCACCGTCAACGCTAAGGTTGTGCGCCGCGCGTTGCCCGGGTGGCTGCACAGCGGATTGCTCAGCCGCAAACTACAGGGCACCCTGCGTTCGCCCACGTTCACCCTTTCGGAAAACCACGTGCACCTGCTCACCTACGGCCGCGATGTGCGGATCAATTTGGTGGTCGATAATTTTAAGATCATCAAAAACCCAATCTACGGCGGCCTG
>DPAW01000347.1 GCA_003517285.1 Verrucomicrobiales bacterium | reverse complement strand
CTGGACCCACGTGGGGTAGTACGCTGGAATTACGAGACCCCCGAACTGCAACAGCACGCCCTACGCCGCGGGGACGGCACCTTTTCCAAACACGGCGTGCTCACTTGCAACACCGGCGCGCGCACAGGACGATCACCAAAAGATAAATTCATTGTCCGCGACGAGGTCAGTGAAGACACCGTGTGGTGGGGCAACGTCAACCAATCGTGCACCCCGGAATTGTTTGAGCGCATGCGGAGCCACATTCAGTGGTTTCTCTCCCATCGCGATGAATTGTATGTGCAGGATTTGTTCTGCGGCGCGGATCCCGCTCATTGCGTGCCCTTGCGCGTGGTAACAGAGACCGCCTGGCACGCGGCCTTTGCCCGCACCATGTTCATACGGCCCACCGCCCGGGAATTGGTACATCACGCGCCTGAATACACCATCCTGCACGCCCCTCATCTACTGGCGGATCCCGAGGCCATCGGGGAACTCAAATCCAACGCGTTTGTGCTTCTATCTCTGAAGCACAAGCTGGTGCTGATTGGCGGCACGCAATACGCGGGGGAAATCAAGAAGGCGATGTTCTCCATCATGAACTATCTGCTACCCACTACCGGCCAGTTGCCCATGCATTGTTCCTGCAATACCACCGGAGATAACACGGCGGTTTTTTTCGGTCTCTCCGGCACGGGCAAAACCACATTGTCCGCCGACCCCACCCGGCGACTGGTGGGCGATGATGAACACGGCTGGACCGGCGACGGCATTTTCAATTTCGAAGGCGGCTGTTACGCCAAGCTCATCAACCTCACCGAAGAAGACGAGCCCGCGATCTTTGCCACCACCCGCATGCCCGGCAGCATCATGGAAAACGTGATCCTCGCCCCGGACGGCACGCCTGATTTCACCAACACCTCGCTGACCGCCAACACACGTGGCGCCTATCCGCTCGAATACATCCCCAACCGCGAACCCTCCGGTCTAGCCGGTCACCCACAGAACATTGTTCTGCTCACGTGTGATGCCTTTGGCGTATTGCCGCCCATTTCCCGGCTCACGCCCGAGCAGGCGGCCTACCATTTCATCAGCGGCTACACCGCCAAGGTCGCCGGCACGGAGATGAATATCAACCAACCCACCGCCACCTTCTCAGCCTGTTTTGGGGCCCCCTTCATGCCGCGCCATCCCGGCGTGTACGCCAAGCTGCTCACTGAGAAAATGGCCGAACACCAAAGCCGCTGCTGGCTGCTAAACACCGGCTGGATCGCCGGTGGCGCCACCCAAAGCAACCGCATTAAAATTAAGTGGACCCGCGCCCTGCTCAATGCCGCCCTCAAAGGTCGGCTCGACGACGTAGAGTTTAAGACCGATCCCCGATTCGGGTTCGCCATCCCTCAAGCCTGTCCGGAGGTGCCCCCTGAAATCCTGAACCCACACGACACCTGGGAAGATCCTGCCGCCTACGACACGCAGGCCGATCAACTCGCCGCCATGTTTCGGGATAACTTCGAGCCCTTTGCCGCCGACACCCCTGAGCCCATTCGCAACGCCGGGCCCCGTTAAGCTTCGCCATTTGGCTCCCCGCGTTTATGCTGGCGCCATGAGCACTCTGTCGCACGCTGATCTCCTGCAACTCAAGCGCTGGAACACGCCCACCATTTACAATGGCTGGGAACAGATCACCTCACAGGACATCGCCGCCGATGCATTCAACCTCGAGCCGACCACGGATTTCATGCCCCAAATGGGCCCCATGATTGGCCGGGCCGTCACCATGGTGATCGAGCCCAGCAACCCCGCTCACAAACTATCGTACGACGCCCGCGCCTACCGCGAATACATCGCAAGCATTCCCGGACCGAAGATCGTGGTTGTGCAGGATTTGAACAAACCGAACTTCGTCGGCTCCACTTGGGGCGAGGTCAACAGCAACACCCATCGCGCACTGGGCTGTGTGGGCACCATCACCGATGGCTGCATTCGGGATCTGGACGAAATGACCAACGCCGGTTTTAAGGCCCTCGCCGCCCGTCTATGTGTTGGCCATGCCCATTGGTGTCCCGTTCGCTGGAATTGCGAGGTGGAAGTCTTCGGCCGCCGCATTCAGCCCGGTCAACTAATCCATGCCGACAAGCACGGTTTCCTGGCCATCCCGCCCGAGGATGAATCACGCCTGCTGGAGGCGGCCCAGTTCATGGACCAGAACGAGTGCGAAACCGTCATCCCAGCCGCGCGCAACACCACAGGCCTGACCCAGCCCCAATTACTCGATCAACTCGACGCCGCCGCCCAACAATTTGGCGACAACATCCGCCGCCAATTCCAGCGGGACGGCGAATGGTAACCTTGAAAAAGCCAATAACAGCCACTTCCATTTCATTGAATTGGATTTGCGCAAATCCGTCGAAAAGCCTAGAATTTATTCTTATGTTCAAACGCAGCGCATGCTCTTTGATCGCCGTTTTCCTGATTGGAAACAGCCTTTCCCTTATTGCTGACCAAAAAAGCGACAAATCCACTGGCGACGTTAGCTATTATCACCAGATTCGCCCCCTCTTCCAAGCCCACTGTCAGGGCTGCCATCAACCGGCCAAGGATAAGGGCGGTTATGTGATGACCGATTTCAAAAGCCTGCTCATCGGCGGTGATGAAGAGGGTACGGCCATCGTGCCCGGCAAAGTAAATGAGAGCGCCATAGTTGAACAGATTCTGCCAGACCCAGAAACTGGCAAGGCCCCGATGCCGCGCGGCAAAAAGCCGCTGCACTCTGCTGAGATCGAGCTAATTAAAAAATGGATCGCCCAAGGTGCCAAGGACGATACCCCCCCGGGCGCCGGGCAACGGTACACCGCCGATAACCCGCCCGTGTACACCCTGCCGCCGGTGATCACGTCCATTGATTATTCGCCCGACGGCAAACTACTTGCCGTAGCCGGCTTCCATGAAGTGCTCCTGCACAAGGCAGACGGTACCGGTCTCAAGGCCCGTCTTGTCGGCCTCAGTGAACGGATCGAGTCCGTTCGATTCTCACCGGACGGCACACGCCTTGCGGTCACCGGTGGAAACCCCGGCCGCATGGGCGAAGTACAGGTTTGGAGTGTGGAGAACGAATCCCTTTCCATGTCGCATCCAGTGACGTTTGACACCGTCTACGGAGCCAGCTGGTCGCCCGACGGCAAGGCCATTGCCTTCGGCTGCGGAGACAACACCGTACGCGCAATTGACGCCAAGACTGGCGAACAAATTTTCTTCCAGGGCGCCCACAATGATTGGGTGCTTGGCACCGCATACGATGTGGAAGGTAAACATATCATCTCTGTGGGGCGTGACATGACCGCCAAGCTCACCGTCTTTGAGGACTCGCGATTCATTGACAACATTACCTCCATCACGCCGCGCGCCTTGAAGGGCGGCATTGCCGCCATTGACCGGCATCCGGAACACGAACACATTCTAGTTGGCGGCGCCGATGGCGCTCCGCAGCTTTTCCGAATCTTCCGCCAGACCAAGCGCGTGATCGGCGACAACGCCAACCTGCTCCGCAAATTTCCAGAAATGCGCGGACGTGTCTTTGATGTGCGTTTTAATCAGGCCGGCACCGCCTTCGCCGCTGGCAGCAGCCTCGATGGCGCTGGCCAAATCATGATCTTCGCTGCCAATGTTCCCAAGGAAGTGCCCGCGGATATCAAGGCCATCCAAGCCAAACGTACCCGTGATCGCAATGCCGGCGAGGTACAGAAGCTCGACAAGTTTCTCACCAGCGGCGTGAAGGAACTAGCCAAGCTCGATGTGACTGAGAGCGGCATCTACGCCCTTGCCTTCAGTCCCGATGGCAAAACCCTCGCCGCCGCCGGAAGTGATGGCCATATTCGACTCCTCGACGCTAATACCGGCAAGGAACTCAAAAAGCTTCAACCCGCCCCTCTCTCCCAGTCTAGCCAGCAAATTGCCCAACTTGGTAAAGCAGCCGGCATGAATGAAGGGGATTTCAAA
>DPAW01000043.1:2936-3348 GCA_003517285.1 Verrucomicrobiales bacterium | reverse complement strand
TTTGGTAACTTTACCCATGAAATAACCCTCCTCTCATAGAGCAAACTACCCGCGCATTCGGGGTGTGTCAATTGCTCTTCATTCCCATATTTATCTAAAAAAGGGACGTTATGACGCTAGTCCTGGGGCGGCAGGTTCTGGAACGGTATCGGCAGATTCTCGGCGGGCGGGGGTGTAATAGCGCCCTTCTCCTCGTCTTTGATCAGCTCAGAGCGTTTTTTTAATATGGGATCAACCGTGTAGCTACTGACCCGGTAGGCGTGCTGGGTGAATTTCTGTTCGTTGGCAAGTTTGTCCTGAAGCGCTTTTTGCGCCGCGGCCCATTCTTCGTCTAACTTCTTTTTGTCTTCAGCTGATTCATTCTCGGCCGGCGTACGTTTCTCTGGGAAATTTGCCGTAATGGCGACGGAGA
>DPAW01000043.1:0-2549 GCA_003517285.1 Verrucomicrobiales bacterium | reverse complement strand
CCTTCGCTGGTGTTGATCTTGATTTGCGTGGCGTTTTTATCGAGCGCTACTTTTTCGGCGTCATTAGCCAAATCATTAAAGGCCGGGTTGCTAAGGGCCGAAGTGGGAGCTTGGGTAGTGTCCAGCTCTTTGCCTACAGGCAGTTCCCCGTCGAGCTTCCAGTCCGCTATGTCAGAGGCCTTAGCTAGCTTCCATGAATTGGTCGAATCGGCTCCATTGTAGATCACCTCAATGGCATTAGGCTTTTCGATCTGAAAGAATGTTTTGTCCAGCCAATCTGCCGGACCGGTGGTGGCATTGCTGAAGGTTTGATCGACTACGGTGATCGATGAGCGTCCGCCATCTACCATGACAAAGCGACGGTCGGGAAAGCCTCCGCTTCCCATTGCAGATTGTTGGTTGTCACTGCTTGGCGCACTGAGTTCCTTGCCAAGCGTTAGAGTGTGTATGGCATTTCCCTTATCGTCCTGCAAGGTAACGCGCGTGCCCTGCTTCAGGCCGATGCGATCAAGTTGCTCGGCTCCGGCGCTCAACTCGCGCAGAGCTTTCATTTCGGTAAATGATTTCACGAAGTTTTCAATACGATCCGGATCAGCCGGATACCCTTTGCGATTAACGACCACCCATTGCTTCTCGGCACGCCTCAAGGTTAGCGTGCTGGTTTCGTCGGCGATCACGATGGCGGTTATTTTACTGATTGGCAGCTCAGCGAGCGGCTCCTTGCCAACGATGATTGTAGCGCCGCGGTTGCCGCCTAAGCCGCTGAAATACAGGACTGCCGCAATCACCAGAACGATCAGTGAAATTAGGATACCGTTGCTTTTGTTCGATTTCATTTTGAGCAGATTATTTGCGGTTACGGATTGAAACGGCCGCCCCAAAGATGGCCACTAGAAAAGGCATGCAGGCAATGCTAGCCCATTTAAATTGGTTGCGCAGGGAATCTACGGCTATACGGCGCTCCTTTTTGATGCGACGAATCGCTTTACGGGCACGGTCTCGTGCGTCTTCGGCTTCGGCTTGGCTTTCCTCCAGTTTCTTTTGGTCCCCTTCGCTGACCTGTAGGCGGATGACACCGGATTGGCCGGATTGAATAGCGCTTCGTAGTTGGTTTTGGAGTTTATCGGTCACCTCCGCTACTTTCTGGTCGGCCTCTTCCAGATCTTTTTCATGTTTCTCTAATTCTTTCTGGATATCGCGAGTGGCCTGTTCTTCAAGTTCGGTGAGCTTCTTCAAGGGGCGACTGCGATTGGTGAGGCTTCGAATTCGAATTAGGTCTTCGTCTCCTGTCAGGTAATCCACAAGGTTTAGCACGAAATTCAAATTGCTATTTCGAAAGCCCCGTAATTGATCAAGTTCATGAATGGTGTTGTGTAGGAAATCGGCGTCACTAACCAACACGACTACCGGGTTAGCATCAGCCTTAACAGATTTCAGGGAAGTATCCGGTGGCGGCGGTGCGGTTGCATTACTATCAGGATTGGATGCGGGCCTTTCAGGATCGCCATCAGGGAATGCCGTGGCAAACTCACCAGTCAATTTTAACGCCAGAATATTGGTGCCAGCTGTCGGCACAAAGGCGCTCAGTAGTTCAGCCTGAGATTGCTGGAAACTTGGCACCGGAAAAAGCCCCGTAGTTTCCGAGGCAGCCACCAGCGCAGAATTTGTGGTGCTATGGATCAGTGGCGTCATAGTTGGGCGAGCCGCTTTTTTGTCGACTGCAGTTTCTTGACGGAAAGCGCCAAAGTGAATGCCCGAAACGGGCCCAAGACTCTGGGTGATAGGGTCATCTTCATTAAGGCCCTCTCGCTGGATATCCAGAGCGGTGATCCATGATGACCCGCTCTGAGGCGGTCGCAGGCCATAGGTTGGATCAGCGACGACTTGCCCGCCATTGAAGTTTAAACCCCACGCAGGCAAAAGTTTTTCAAAATTGGACGAGCTACCAGCAGGTGGAGCAAAGCCTCCCATTGGCCCTTGATCAAAGGCGTGGTTAGGGTCAAGGAATGCAGCTACTTTACCGCCATTTAGTACGTACTGGTCAATGGCGAACTGGGCTTTTTCAGTGATACCTTTGGGGTGGACGACGAGTAGCAGATCGATATTCTCACTAATGGAATCGGTCGTCATATCCACGGTTTGCACATTGTCCCGGCCGTAGGTGAGCCAAAGTTGCTGCATTAACATCCAAGGAGGTGAAGGACGTTGGCCTCGCATCATTTGAGGAGGTAGATTGGGGGGAAATCCGCCGATCAATTGTAGTGGCGACATAACGCCAATAGTTGGTGCCTCGTCGGACTTTTTAATCAATCGCGTGATGGCCCCGGAGATGTCGTATTCAAGAAGTGATTCAGAGCGCAAGCCACCGGGCCGTCCGCCGGGCCCCTGCTCCAGCAAATTGATGATTTCGGTGCGATCGGCATAACTGAGAGTCAGGCCAATATAGGCGTATTCATCGAGGCCAATTTGCATTCTGGTAACGTTGTCATTTTGGGCGAGCTCCTCTTCATCAGTATCTGGTTGAGGGTTGATTTCATTGAAAACTAGGG